>JAISHX010000023.1 GCA_031262335.1 Clostridiales bacterium | reverse complement strand
CAACTCCGGCATAATCCCCTTCATTGATTATGTTCTTCATATCGTAAGTTTTAAATGAATAATTCATAATATTTTTTGTATCGGTAAATTTTCGGGTTTTTCCGGCAGTTCCCCAGCCGCTGCCCAAAACAACTGTAATTACTTCCATTCCGTCTTTTTTTGCCGCTCCCACAAAGCAGTTTCCGGCATTGCCTGTATAACCTGTTTTAACACCGAACGCGCCTTCATACTCATATAAAAACCTGTTTTTATTTACAAGACTAAAAGTTCTCTTGTCAGATTTGGCGGTATAAGTTTTAGTATTTATTAAATCTCTGAAATCTTTATTTTCAAGCGCATATCTTGTTATAATTGCAAGGTCATATGCTGTTGAAAAATGTCCTTCAGCGTCAAGTCCGTTAGGAGTTTTATAGCTTGTATCTTTTGCGCCTATCGACTTTGCTTTAAGCGTCATCAAATCACAAAAATTTTCGACACTGCCTCCAACATGTTCGGCAATAACAACGGCGGCATCGTTTGAAGACTGGAGCATTAAAGCATGTAACAAATCTCTTACAGAGATTTTTTCCCCTTTTATCAAGCCAAGTTTTACTGCCGGTGCTGCCGCCGCTTTAGAGGATACTGTGGCAATTTCTGATGTTTCACAGCTTTCTAATGTAAGAATGGCTGTCATTATTTTTGTGGTACTTGCCATCGGCAATTGTTTATGTGCTTCTTTTTCCCACAGCACACGACCTGTAGAAAGCTCTATTGCAACGGCGCCGTAAGCATGAACATCAGGCTCATCGGCGGCAAAAACTTTGGCAGAAATTGAAACAGCAACGATAAAAGCCGCGAAACAACCAAATATTTTCAATTTAAATAACCTCCGTAATCAGTTTTCATATAGTTTGCACGAAACTACTGAAACGATTACGGAAATTTTTATACAAATCTGTACTCAAATCTTGTAATCCGCGCCGGAATCTACTGTATTTTCGCTTAATCCTTTGCGCGAATAAGACACATTTTCATAAAACTCATTCAATTCTTTACCTTGTTTTTTTCCCGCTTCTTTCCACGCATCAAGAAGTGATGACATTATTTTTCTTACTTCTTCAAGTTTGACATTATTTTTTTTAACAGTACATTCTGATAACAGTTTATTTACATAAATATAAAGCGGGTATAAATTTTCCGCTAATTGTGATTCCATATCCAACGAAACAATAAGCTCATGCAAAAAAGCCCGCGCACGCCTGACAAGCGGAACGGCTTCGGGGCTTTCAATTGCGTCCTCAACAGTAATAAGAAAAAGCTCGTAATTTATTATTACGAGTTCAAAAGCAGACGCCGCCCTAATTCGGGCAGCGTACTGCGCTTTATCATACGGCATAATCTCACCTTATCAGAGCCTGTAAGATGCCAAAAGACACCGAACAAACAAATTCTAATTAAGTATTTGCAAAACTTGTTGCGGACGTTGGTTTGCCTGCGCAAGTATAGACATTCCCGCTTGAGAAATTACCTGATTTTTTGTAAGCTCGGCAATTTCTGCCGCCATGTCTGTATCGCGTATACGCGACAGAGCGTGAGCAGTGTTGACACTTGTATTGTCAAGGCTCCTGTTTGTATAATCAAGATGATTTTGTTTTGCGCCGAGTTTTGCCTGCTCGCGTGAAAGAAATTCAAGCGCATTATCGCAAAGGTCAATCAAGCGTTGCGAACTGTCCCACGTTGTAACGGCTCCAAATTCCAGCCCAATAGCTTTTGCCGAAACACACGGAATTTGAGCATGAATTTCTGTATTTTTATCTGCCCCTACCTGAAAACGCAACTGCCCGAAATCAAGAACTTCTGCTTTAAAGTCGCCGTCTGTACTTTTAAAAACTTCAACTTTTATAGTTTCATTTTGTTCGGTTGTAAAAGTTGCGTATCTTCCGTCTACAACACAAGTGACAGGCTGACCATTGTACGTTGCTCCGTCGCTTACAACCATATCAGCGCCTTGCTGCAAATTTTCAATGCCAAAAAGACTAATCAGGGCTGAATCACCGTCTACTGCGAACCTGATTTGCGAGCCGGCGTCTATTGATTTTACGGTTGTAATAGTTGTTCCTTCAGCAGTTGTTTCTTCAATAGTTGCCCCAAGACTGTCAACAAGCCCTTTAAATTTTGCGGTAAGCGTGGCGGCATTGTCATCTTTTTCAAACTGTATATATTCTTTGTTTATTTTAAGTTTTTTACCCACTAAATCCATGGGAAGCGGGTCTGTCGGTTCCGGAAACTTAAAATCAAATGATGCCGGTGATGCTGCGCCTGTGCCTTGCTGCAAATTGTTATAGCTAAAAACACTACTAAGCGCTGGAGCAACCTTTATTTCAAACCTGCTTTGCGAGCCGGCTTTTGTTGATGTTACGGTTGTTCCTGCAACAGTTGCCCCAAGATTTTTAACAAGGTCTGTCAATTTTGTGGTAAGCGAGACAATAGTGTCAGTTTCTTCAACTTCTATATCTTCTCCGTTTATTGTAATTTTTTCACCCACTAACTCCGGGGAAAGCGGGTCTGTCGATGTCGAAAACTCAAACCCAAATGATGCCGGTGTTGGTTCTGGGACATTGAATACAAGACCGCCTGCAAAAGAATTATCAAGTTTATCGGAAACATAGGTCACTTTTGCAATACTTTTGTCTTTTACGCTTGTAAATCTTGCGGCATCTCCGTTAAGGACTTTAATTCCGTTAAATTCGGTATGTTGGGAAATTGAAGTTATTTCTTCTTTAAGTTGCTGTACTTCTTCATCGGCTTTTTGACGGTCAGAAGGCTCCATAGTATCGTTTGAACATTGAACGGCAAGCTCCCTTATACGGATTACCATATCATTCAATTCTTTGAATGCGCCGGATGCTGTCTGGATAAGAGAAACCGCATCAAGAGAGTTGCGTGACGCCATATCAATCGCTTTTACACGACGGCTCATTTTGTTTGCAATAGCAAGCCCTGCGGCATCATCACCGACGCTGTTTATTCTGTAACCGGATGAAAGTCTTAGCATAGACGCCGACACTTTTTTGCCGGTTCCTGAAACGGCGGTATATGATGCCAATGCGGGAATATTATTAGCTATTCTCATTTTATTCCTCACTTTCTTTATTCAATTTGCCTACAGCGTCATTTTGGGCACGTTCTATAAAGCTCGTAACGCCTTGAATAAGTGCCGCTATATTTTTTGGTATTTCCTGATTATTTTCCATTGTTATCCTTTCAAAGCCTGATTAAAGAAGTTAACATTTTCATTTTTCTCAAATGCAACAGATGAAAGTGAAAATCCTGCCGACTCCGCTTGTTCGGCAAGAAATTTTGTGTGTTTTTCCAAAAATTCTGTTGCCTCACGAGTTTCCGCCGAAAAAGTTGCCGACAACTTGTTTCCGTTCACTTTAAGCGATGCGGAAACAAATCCGATTTTTGTTTCCAAGCCAATCAATATGTTAATATCTTTTTTATTAAGTTTATCGTTTATTAAATACATATTTATTTCGGTTAATTCTCCGTTA
>JAISHX010000014.1 GCA_031262335.1 Clostridiales bacterium | reverse complement strand
CGAAAATTTTCGCCCAAAAAATGTCGGCGGAATGTTCTAACGGAATTTTCATGGCGACAGATACAGACATTCAGGAATTTGAAGTTGAAGGCTTTAACAGTCAAGCGACAGTCAGTATGACAATGTTCCGTGAATTTGATGAATACATTTGGTCGCTTGAGGCATCAAACGGGTCACTTAAAGTTTTGTTGCCGTCCGCGCCTGCTGTCGGCTATCATATAAAAGGAAGCGCATCTTTAGGTGATATAAAAATCGGGCTTACCGGCATAACTTATATATTAAACGAAAAGTCAAACGCCGAGGTGCAGTCTTTTAATTATAGTTCTGCCGCACAACATGTAAAGCTTATGCTTAGTACGTCCAACGGACCACTTATCGTTGGCTAATAGGAGGAATTTCATGATTATTTCAACAACGAGTACACTTGAAGGAATGGAAGTAAAGGATTACCGCGGCATTGTTTTTGGCGAAGTCGTTGCGGGTGTAAATTTTATTAAAGATTTTGCCGCAAGTCTTTCTAACTTTTTCGGAGGAAGAAGCGGCTCTTATGAAAATGAATTGATTCAGGCGCGTGACAATGCGATTCATGAAATGTCACACCGCGCTCAGGATTTGGGTGCAAATGCGGTTATTGGCGTTGACGTTGACTACGAAGTTTTGGGAGAGGCAGCCAACATGCTTATGGTAATAGCATCCGGAACGGCGGTTGTTGTTCAACAGGCGTAATATAACGAATAATAAATTAAAACAACCCAAAGTAAGGAGCAAGTCCAAACTTTGGGTTGTTTTTTATTCTGTAAAGTGTTCTTCTCCGCATAAGCAGCAGCCGTTTTCGTCATGCGTATCATCAAAAGCATCGAAGTCGCAGTCACAGCCACAGCCACAGTTGCAGCTTTTTCCAAGCAATTTTCTTAATTTTAATACAACCAGTACAATAGAAACGAGCGATAAAAAGATAGAAATGATACTGATTCCTACACCAATTTTGGTATGTTTTGTCACTTGCAAACACCCTTTCATTTAAAAATTTTAGTCTTGCGGAAGACTTCGTTATCTTGAATCAAATGAGTAAACCCTTTTCCAACCGGACGCATTTGAGAAACTTTCATATTCTGCGCAAGCACGACTGAGCATCTGACGCTCGTCCGAAAACTTGAGTAAATGAAAAGCTTCATGCTTTTTATAAAAACCTGCATCGGCGAAAAACTCCTCCGCCTGAGGACGGCAATAAAAAGAATTTGCGACCATCAAATACCAGTGTACAGTTTTGTTTATTATGTCGCCGCAACCGCGAAAAGTGTATTGCGTTTTCCCGACATATTTTACAATTTTGGCGGAAACACCGGTTTCTTCTTTAACTTCGCGTAAAGCAGTCTGCTTGTAATCTTCGCCGCGTTCGACAGTACCCTTTGGTAAAACCCAACCAACGTATTTTCCGTGTTGGTTTTTGTAAAGCAAAAGAATTTTCCCTTTATGAATGACGACGCCTCCGCAACTGACAGCATCAATCACACAAAAACCTCTTTCCTTATCCCCTATTATATTTATTATAACCTTTCAGGATTATTTTTTCAAGTCTTTAATGCAACTTTTTTAAAAGGCGAGAGTTCTATATGTTTTTTCATTTTTCTGAAGCCGTTCAGCCAGAAAATACATAAAAAAGGAATAAAAATTATCATATAATATTCATATCCGGAAATAAGAATAAAGTCAAACGTGCCGTGAATTAAAAATGCCCAAACAAAAGCTTTTATTATAAATGAAAAATTATCGTGATTTTCAAACTTTGCAAGAGCAAAATAATATCCCATTGTTACGCCGAAAAATCCGTGCGACGGAACAGACACAGCCGCACGCGAAAGTGCCGTCGAGAAGCCGCCCATTGTCGGGCTTAAAACGTATAAAATATTTTCACAGCCGGCAAACCCAAGAGAAATAAAAACAGAGTAAACTATTCCGTCAAAGCGTTCGTTAAAATTTTTGTTTCGCCACGTCAAAAAATATAAAACCGCAAACTTTAAACCTTCCTCAACTAACGCCGCAGCAAAAAATGCTGAAAAGAACGCTCCGGAAAGCCCTTCATACGGCGGAATAATTCGGTGTACGATTTCTTCGGTTTTTATAATCGGAGCGGTCAGGACAACTCCGAACAGCACGCCGATAGCAAGAAGTCTTATCGGTTCTTTTTCGTATTTATCACGGATATAAATATAAAATAATCCGGCGACAGCCGGAGCTATTCCCATCGGAAGCAGCAGCATTATATTATTCAGCAACAATTTCAACTCCCTTTTTGCCTTAGTGTTCCCCGATATATTAAGAAATATGTTTATAACCCCCTTTTCGTAAATTCGCGAAAAGGGGGTTATAAAAAGGGCGGGTTTTGAACCCGCCCTTTTTGAATTTATTTGCTTGCAAGTGATTTGTAGTTGTTGTATCTGCGGACAGCATCCTCTTTCGCTCTGTTAAACAATTCCTCCGAAACTTCAGGGAACTGAATTTTAAGCGCGGTATAGCGTGATTCGCTACCGATAAATGCCATAAAGTCGCCTGTAGGCTCTTTGGAATCAAGCGTAAACGGATTTTTGCCATCCGATTCAAGTGTCGGATTGTATCTCCACAAATGCCAGTAACCTGCCTCAACAGCAAGTTTCGACTGAAGTTGAGTTGTTCCCATGCCTGTTCTGATACCGTGGTTGATACACGGCGCATAAGCGATAATCAGTGAAGGTCCGGGATAACGTTCAGCCTCAAGCAAAGCTTTAATAAGCTGATTTTGGTTTGCTCCCATTGCAACCTGTGCCACATAAACATAGCCGTAGCTCATTGCAATCATGCCCAAATCTTTTTTGCGGACGCGCTTGCCGGCAGCCGCAAATTTTGCAATTGCGGCTGTAGGTGTCGATTTTGACGACTGTCCGCCTGTATTGGAATAAACTTCCGTGTCAAATACAAGAACATTTACATCTTCGCCGGACGCGAGTACATGGTCAAGTCCGCCAAAGCCAATGTCATATGCCCAACCGTCGCCGCCAAGAATCCATTGAGATTTCTTTACAAGCATATCTTTGTCGGCAATAATAGCTTTTGCTAATTTGCAGGCGTCGGAGTCGCAATTATCCTTTATTGCTTCTTCAATCGCGGCAACAAGCGCAGCGGAAGCGGGTTTGGATTCGTCGCCCAAATCTTTGACTTCAAGCCATTTAGCACCGGCAGCTTTAATTTCTGCCGTTGCGCAGTCAACAGCTATAAGTGCCGTAACTTGTTCGGCTAATTTTTCACGGCGTTGACGTACGGCAACCGCCATTCCAAGTCCAAATTCGGCATTATCCTCAAACAACGAGTTTGCCCATGCAGGACCGTGTCCTTTGGCATTTGTTGTAT
>JAISHX010000141.1 GCA_031262335.1 Clostridiales bacterium | reverse complement strand
GAAAAAGACAAAGCTATTTGTTATAATAAAAAAAGGCGA
Source organism: Clostridiales bacterium (assembly GCA_031262335.1). Lineage (GTDB taxonomy): Bacteria > Bacillota > Clostridia > Lachnospirales > WRAX01 > JAISHX01. Next base: position 4,410 of record JAISHX010000141.1, on the reverse strand, counting down.
CCGACTATATTCGGCGCAAACATCAAGGAGGACAGGAAATGGCGCAAACAGAAACAAAACATGAATTGACCTCTGAAGCGTGCGAAAAAATAACGCAAATTATTAAAGCGCGTGAAGGGCAAGAAGGTTCACTTATTAACATTTTGCACGAAACTCAGGAATATCTTGGTTATATTCCTTACAGTGCGCAAAAATTCATTGCGGAATTAACAGGTGTTCCGCTTGCCGAAATTTACGGAGTTGTTACGTTCTATTCACGCTTTACAACAGAACCTGTCGGAAAGTATAAAGTTGCGGTTTGTCTTGGCACTGCCTGCTATGTAAAAGGCTCTGACAAAGTTCTCGAAAAAGTTGAACAATGCCTGAAAATCAAAGCAGGGCAAACAAGCGAAGACGGAATGTATTCAATAAGCGCAACGCGTTGTATCGGCGCGTGCGGTCTTGCACCTGTTATGACTGTAAACGAAGATGTTTACGGTAAACTTCTTCCGGAACAAGTTGCCGATATTTTGAAAAAATACGAAGAATAAGATAGGGGGAAAATTTATATGGCAGGAAAATCTCTTGCGGATTTAAAAGCTATTAAAGAACGCGCAAAACAACAGGTTGAACTTAGGCGCGAACATGCCGGTTATAAGATTGTTGTCGGTATGGCAACTTGCGGGATAGCGGCTGGCGCACAGCCTGTCATGGGGCGGTTAGTTGAACGTGTTGCCGTTGACGGAATTGAAAATGTTACGGTTACACAAACCGGCTGTATAGGTGTTTGCCGTCTTGAGCCGATTGTCGAGGTTTTTGACCCCGCCGGCGAAAAAACAACATATGTAAAAATGACTTCCGAAAAAGCCGATAAAATTATTGACTTCCATATCAAAGGCGGTAAGCCGCTTATGGAGTATACTATCGGTTACGAGGAAAACAAATAATACGGAGGTTAATCTAAATGGAATTTTACCGTTCAAACGTTCTTGTATGTCACGGAACGGGCTGCACGTCGTCCGGTTCTCCACGGCTTTATAACAAACTTTTGTCCGAGATTAAGGCAAATAAGCTTGAAAGAGAAATCAAAGTAATTGAAACAGGTTGCTTTGGGCTTTGTGCGCTTGGTCCGATTGTAATAGTATACCCTGAAGGAACATTTTATAGTCAGGTAAAAGAAGAAGATATTGCGGAAATAGTTTCAGAGCATTTACTCAAAGGACGTGTTGTTTCACGTCTTGTCTATGATGAGTCGAAAGCAGCCGGAGATGCGGCAAAATCAATCTCAGAAGTCGATTTCTACAAAGCACAGGTTAGAATTGCATTGCGAAATTGCGGTGTAATCAATCCTGAGAATATTGACGAATACATAGCCACCGACGGCTATGCAGCTCTTGGAAAAGTTTTAACCGAAATGACCCCTCAGCAAGTTATAGATGAAGTTACAAAATCCGGTTTGCGCGGACGCGGCGGCGCAGGTTTCCCGACAGGAAGAAAATGGTCGTTTGCAGCCGCTCAAAAACCGGAAAACGGAATAAAATTTGTTGCGTGTAACGCCGACGAAGGCGACCCGGGTGCGTTCATGGACCGTTCTGTGCTTGAAGGCGACCCTCATGCGATTATTGAAGCTATGGCGATTGCCGGCTATGCAATCGGCGCGTCAAAAGGTTATGTATATGTCCGTGCGGAATATCCGATTGCTGTAAAACGTCTTACAATAGCAATTGGTCAGGCTCGTGAATACGGCTTGCTTGGCGACAATATTCTTGACACAGGATTTAAATTTGATTTGGAAATTCGTCTTGGAGCAGGTGCATTTGTTTGCGGTGAAGAAACAGCTTTGATGCGTTCCGTTGAAGGCAACCGCGGTGAGCCGCGTCCGCGTCCGCCGTTTCCGGCTGTAAAGGGTTTGTTTGATGCTCCGACCGTTCTTAATAACGTAGAAACTTATGCCAATATTGCACAAATTATATTAAATGGTGCGGACTGGTTCCGTTTTTATGGTACAGAAAAATCTCCCGGCACGAAAGTTTTTGCCGTTGGCGGGAAGATTAACAATACAGGACTTGTGGAAGTCCCAATGGGAACTTCTCTCCGCCAAGTTATTTATGAAATAGGCGGCGGTATTCCGAATGGTAAGGCATTTAAAGCAGCTCAAACAGGCGGTCCTTCCGGCGGATGTATTCCGGCAAGCCTTATTGACACACCGATTGACTTCGATTCTCTTGCGGCAATAGGCTCAATGATGGGTTCAGGCGGACTTATTGTTATGGACGAAGACAACTGTATGGTTGATATTGCTAAGTTCTTCCTTGAATTTACGGTTGATGAATCATGCGGAAAATGCCCTCCTTGCAGAATCGGCACAAAACGCATGTATGAAATTCTTGAACGCATCACAACCGGAAAAGGTGAAGAAGGCGACATCGAAAAACTGGAAACTCTTGCCGAATCAATTCAGGCAAGTGCTCTTTGCGGGCTTGGTCAAACTGCCCCGAATCCGGTTTTGAGTACGCTCCGTTATTTCCGTGATGAATACGAGGCGCATATTTACGAGAAACGCTGTCCGGCAGGAGCTTGCAAGGCTCTCCTTTCGGTTAAAATCAATCCGGAAAAATGTATCGGCTGTACGGTTTGTGCCAAAAACTGTCCGGTTGACGCTATATCCGGCGAGCGTAAGAAAGCGCACGTTATCGACCAGAAAAAATGTATTAAATGCGGCGTTTGCATTGGGAAATGTCCTGTTAAAGCAATCGCATTACAGTAAACAGAAGGAGCGTTATGAATGGAAAACCTTGTAAATATTACGATTGACGGAACAAAAGTGCAGGTTCCCGCCGGCTCCACAATTCTGGACGCGGCACGCGGAGCGGGCATTAAAATCCCGACATTGTGTTTCCTTAAAGGACTTAATGAAATAGGCGCGTGCAGAATGTGTCTGGTTGAAATAAAAGGCGCAAGAGCTTTGCAGGCAAGTTGCGTTTATCCCGTTGCCGAAGGGATTGAAATTTTTACACATTCACCAAAAGTTATGAAAGCAAGAAAAGCAAACCTTGAACTTATTCTTTCAAACCATGACCGCAAATGCCTTACTTGCTCAAGAAATACAAATTGTGAACTCCAGAAACTTGCAAGTGATATGGGTATTGAGGAAACTCCGTTTGACGGCGAAAATATTCATTATGAAATAGATGATTTGTCCGCGTCAATCGTCCGTGACAACAACAAATGTATTTCTTGCCGCCGTTGTGTCGCCGCATGCCGTAAAAAACAATCGACCTCTGTTATCGACGCAAAGAACAGAGGTTTCAAAACACAAGTCGGCTGTGCGTTTGACAAGAGTTTGCGTGACGTTGCATGTATTATGTGCGGACAGTGTATTATGGCTTGTCCGGTTGGCGCATTGCATGAAAAAGACCACACCGACCGCGTTTGGAAAGCACTCGCAAACCCTGATTTGCATGTTGTTGTTCAAACCGCGCCGGCTGTCCGTGTTGCACTTGGTGAAGAATTTGATATGCCGATTGGCACACGCGTAACAGGGAAAATGGCGGCGGCTCTTCGCCGGCTTGGATTTGCTAAAGTTTTCGACACAGATACAGGTGCGGATTTAACAATCATGGAAGAAGGCACAGAGCTTATAAGCCGCATTAAAAACGGCGGAAAACTTCCGATGATAACTTCTTGTTCTCCGGGTTGGATTAAATTCTGCGAACATTATTTCCCTGAATTTATTGATAATTTGTCGTCGTGCAAATCACCTCATACAATGTTCGGAGCAATAATAAAATCTTATTATGCCGAAAAAGCCGGCATAGACCCCAAAAACATTTATGTTGTTTCCGTTATGCCTTGCACGGCTAAAAAATATGAGATTGACCGCGATGTTATGGAAGTTGACGGCTTGCGTGACGTTGATGCCGTTATTACAACGCGTGAGCTTGGAAAAATGATTAAGTCGGCAGGTATTAACTTTACCGCTCTTCCTGATGAACAGTTTGACGACCCGTTCCTTAATGCGTCAGGCGCAGGTGCAATTTTCGGCGCAAGCGGCGGTGTTATGGAAGCTGCTCTCAGAACTGTCGCGGAAGTTATAACAGGCAAGCGTCTTGATAACATTGAATTTGAAGAAGCTCGCGGTCAGGACGGAATTAAAGAATTTACTGTTGATTTGCCGGAGCTTTCTTTAAAAGGCTGTGTCGTGAACGGCATGGCAAATGCTAGAAAAGTTCTCGAAAGAGTTAAAGCGGGAGAGGTAACATACCACTTTATCGAAGTTATGGGTTGCCCCGGCGGATGTATTACCGGCGGCGGTCAGCCGATTGTTGACCCGTTTACTCAGTATGAAACAAATGTCTGGGAAAAACGCGCAGGTGCAATATATGACGAAGATAGGTCGATTGAAATTCGCCGCAGTCACGAAAATCCATA
>JAISHX010000093.1 GCA_031262335.1 Clostridiales bacterium | reverse complement strand
CTCAAAAGGATATATTTAGTTAATCACCTCATACATGCGTCTATTGTAAATTTGCGGAACGATTCTTTCAATTACACCGTAATGTTCGGCTTTATTTTTTAAAATTTGAAATTGTTGCGTTATTTTAGATTCGTCTTCAAAAATTTTAGTATCTGTAACAATATATACATCTTTATGTTCGCTCATAAATTCGCAAATATTGTCAATAATCATTGAAGTGTATTTATATGCCAACTTTTTCTCCAGCCATTTTTCAGATGTCATTGGATTGCTGTAGCTTTCCCAATCATGAACAGCTGCCAAATTTCCGTCAGTTGTAAGATTCAGGTCTACTTCAAACACCCTGAAACCCGAATCGTAACTTTGCTGCATTGCCTCAAGACTGTTAGTTTCGGCAATTCCGTCAACAGCTCCAAGTGCATGTGCAATATACTTTACGTTGATTTCCGACATTTTTGGCGGAACACTAATTTCAATGGTTTTTTGTTTAGGCGGAACACCATAAACCACATTAAAGCTCAATAGCAAACTCAATAAAAAACCGCTGAAAACACCAACGGTTTTTAGATTATTGATACATTTCATAGTCGTCTTCATATGCCCTTTCTTAAATCGTTTAATTTTTCAGATTAAACGACTATATCTTGAGGTTCTTGTTCTTCTTGCAACTCTTGTTCTTCTTGAGGTTCCGATTCTGCTTCGTCTGCTTCTTCTTCATTTACATAGTGTGATAATTTTTCAAGCACTTCATTTACTTCCACAGCTTCTTCTTTATTGTCTTCGTCCGGTTCATCTTCGTTTTCAAAATCAAATTCAGGGAATATATCCATAACATTCTTTTCTTCACGTTCCCTATCTTCAATAAGCCTAAACTGGGATGCCATATCTTTAAGATTCTGAACTTGCCCTGTAAGTTCTTCTGAAGTTGACGCACTTTCTTCACTTGTAGCAGAGTTTTGCTGTACAACTTTAGAAATCCTTTCCATGCTTGTCTGAAGCTCTTTAATATTTCTTGACTGACCTTCAGCCATATCCGAAACTCCGTTAATAATCTTAGAAATAACGCTGAATCCTTCAGCTATTGTGTCAAGTTTCTCCGCGGTAGATTTTGCTATTTTTGTACCTTCATCAACTCTTTCAATCGAAGTTTCAATAAGACTTCTTGTTTCCTGAGCCGCCTCCTGAGAACGTCCCGCAAGAACGGCAACTTGTCCTGCAACAACAGAGAAACCTTTGCCGTGTTCTCCGGCACGAGCAGCCTCAACAGAGGCGTTAAGCGCAAGAAGGTTTGTTTCAAACGCAATGTCTTCAATGACTTTGTTAATTTTGGAAATATTGTCTGCCGCATCTTTAATTCCGCCCATTGCGCCAAGCATTTGGTGCATTTTTTCGTTGCCCGAAAGAACATCTTTTGTAGATTCGCCGGCAAGTTTAGTTGCATTAGATGCCTGTGAAACAACACGCAGCATTTTCTTATCCATTTCCGAAATCTCAGAACCGACTTCTTCGATAGAAACAGTTTGCTGTGCAGCACCATCCGCAACAAGGTTTGAAGAATCAAGTATTATTTGTGCACCAATTGCTACTTGATTTATAGCAGAAACCAAAGCCCCAAGCACTTCATTAAAATTAGCGATGATTTGGTTAATAGAAGTTTTTATAACGGCAAAATCGCCGATATAATCACGTTTAATTTCCATACTAATATCATTTTTTGCAATTTGAGAAAGTGTTTCGGAAATTTCTCTTATATATGATGAAATCATTTTACACATCGAATTAACAGAATCCTTAATAAGTTTGTATTCACCTGTGTATTCTGACGTAATTTCTATAGACAGATTGCCTTGTGCCATTTGTTCGAGTGCGTCAACTGTGTCAGCAATAGGTCTTTCGACAACAGACAACAATCTGTTAATCAATTCGATAACATCATGCCAACCGCCCTCATAACGTTCCACATCGGCACTTACTTTAAGTTCTCCTTTTATTGCACTCTGAACCAGCATATTAATATCTTGAGTAACATTGGAAAGATTTTGACTTATAACATTACGGACATCATTCATCAGTGACTTTTTGCCCGGCATTTTTGGAATATCCGCATCAAAGTCACCTCTTGCGAGTTTTTCCATACAATTTGTAAACACTACAATGTCATTTGTAAGACCTGCAACAACCTCATTATATTCTGTGGCTACATCACGATAAGACCCTTTAAATGCCTCGACATCAAGACGTGAATCAATATCGCCTTGATTAATTTCTTTACTTATTGTTTGCATATCGGCAGTTAGCTTTTTAATCGAATCAACGGCTGTAACAAGTCGTCTTGACATTTTACCTAACTCATCTTTATAAGTAGTGCTTTTAATATTTTCAAAATCGCCGTTTGCAATGTCAGTAAGATAATTTAAAATTACTTTAGTTGGTTTTATAATTGAAAGAATAATAAACAGCGCAACAACACCCAATGCAACTATTGCTACCGCAAAGACAATCATTATAAACATAATTGTCCTGTCCGAAGACTGCTGAGATTCTTCGGCAAGAACACGAGATTCGTCAAGGGATGCCGCGACTATTTTATCAATTGTGTCTGAAAGCGCGCGGGCAACGTGAATCATATCTTCGCGAACCATTTTGCCCGCTTGCTCGTTTCTTTCCGCTTCTACGAAGGCGAGAACTTGCTGAATGCGTGTTTGATAAACTTCCCAAGCAACAGTAATTTCATCCAAAAGTGCAAGCCGTTCTGTTGAGTTAATCTCTTGTAATTGTGTCTGAAGGTCGTCAAGACCTTTATCAAACTCGTTTACTACATAATTTATTTCTGTAATTTGTACTCCCTGTTTAGTTTTTTCTGTTTGAGTAAGGTCGCGAAGAGCAACTCTTATAAAAGAATAGTCGCTGGACATACTTGTAATCAGGTTTAAAGGCGCAACTTTTTCACTATAAATTCTCTCTGAATTAGCTGTAACGGTGTTCATTCCAAACCACGAAAAAACAAAAGAAACTCCCATCAGAAACAAAGCAACTACGACAAGAATTATCAGTTTTAACGCAGTAGGAAGATTTCGCATTAAAATCACACTCCGTTACTTAAAATTTATACAAATCTAATCATTTCTGATTAAATCTGATATTTAATTCCTGCTTTATAGAGGTGATAACTCAAGAACTCTCCACAGGCTGACACCATGTAACTCACGGCGTTTTTATAAATTACGCGTATTTCAACGCATAATTTTTCAAATTTATTGCGGCGTTGATGTCCTATCTTCTATAAAACCCCCTTAGTAAAATTCACGGAAAAACATTCCTTATATCTGTATAAAGCTTATCCATGTTGTTATTATATCACAAGTTTTAGTGAAAAACAATAATAAATATTGTATAAATTCACGAAAAATGACGCTAAACCGTGTATTTTGTTTGTAAAAAATCAAGTTATAACACCAATTAGCTCCAAAAAATGTTTTATTCATTAAATAGTTCTAAAAGTTCCTCATCTGTCATTTTGTTAATAAAAGCTGTTTCACCTTCAATTACGTTATCTGCTAAATTTTTCTTTTTTCCCTGAAGCTCGATAATTTTTTCTTCTACACTTTGTTTTGCTATTATATTTACAACTTGTACAATGTTTTTCTGTCCTATTCTATGAGCGCGGTCTGACGCTTGTTCCATAACAGCCGGATTCCACCACGGGTCATAATGAATAACAACGTCCGCGCCGGTCAGATTAAGTCCTGTTCCGCCTGCTTTTAATGAAATAAGAAATACTCCGCAAAGACCGGCATTGAACCGTTCTGCCATATGCAGCCTTTCCTTTGCAGAAGTTGAGCCGTCAAGGTAAAAATAATCAATGTTTTTTAAGTTGAGTTCTTCTTTTATTATATCAAGCATTTTTGTAAATTGGGAAAAAACAAGAATACGATGACCGCCTTCAAGAAAATCTTCCAAGGATTCCACAGTTGCTGTAAGTTTCCCTGAACCGCCGAAATAATCTTCAATAAAAGTTGAAGGATGACAGCAAATTTGCCTTAGGCGTGTAAGCATTTGCAAAACTTTTAACTTATCTGAGGAAATACTTTTTTCTGAATTTATGAATTTCTTTAATTCGCCTTTTGCTTGCATTAAATAAGCCGAATAAACTTTCCGTTGTTCCGTTGTCATTTCGGCATAAACTGTCGTTTCGATTTTATCGGGGAGTTCCTGAAGCACATCTTTTTTTAGCCGCCGCAAAACAAACGGAGCAATTTGTTTTTTTAATTCTGCCGCTTTTTGTGCATCATTATTTTTTATTATCGGAGTTTCATACATTTTTGTAAATTTTGAAGGCGAAAATAAATATCCTGACATAACAAAATCAAATATCGACCATAATTCTGAAAGCGAATTTTCAATCGGCGTTCCTGTAAGAGCAAACCGTGTTTCTCCTTGCAATGCTTTTACCGCTTGAGCGTTCTTTGTTGAAGCATTTTTAATTTTTTGCGCCTCGTCGGCAACTATAAACTTAAAATCCATATTTTCATATAATTCTAAATCACGCTTTAAAGAATCATATGTTGTTATATAAACGTCCGGTGATTCTGTTTGAAGTGTTTCTTTCCTTGAAGAAGCATCTCCCGCAACAGCAGACGTAATAACATCAGGAGCAAATTTCGCAAATTCTCGTTCCCAGTTATAAACCAAAGAAGTTGGGGCAACTATAATTGAAGGTTTGTAAACTTCTGCGTTAAGTTTTTCATATAATATTACAGAAATAATTTGTATCGTTTTTCCAAGACCCATATCATCGGCAAGTATTCCGCCAAAACCATAAGCATCTAAAATTTTAAGCCATTCAAATCCTTCTTTTTGATAGTCACGCAAAACATTTTCTAACGTTGGAGGAACATTAAAAGATGCGTCACGATAGTTTGTAAAATCGCTGTTAAGTTTTCTGAAAGATTTATCCGTTTTGGCTTGTATAGCTTTTTTTTCCTCAAGAACTCGTTCGGCATATAAAGCACGATACTTTGGAAGTAATGCCGTACCGTTTTTTATTTCCTTATCAGTCAAGCCAAGTCCTGAAATCATTTCAGCCGCTGCTGAAAATTGCTCTTCTTCTTCGTTGAAATTCAAAAAAGTACCGTCTTTAAGAAGATGGTATTTTTTCTTTTCTTTATAAGATTCAAGAATAGCTACAAGCTCTGCTGTAGGATAATCGGCATCTATAGAAACATCGAGTAATCCGCCGGAAATTTTCAGTCCAAAACGTACTGCCGTTGCCGGTCGAACTTTATTAAGAAAAGCGTCTGTAGCATAAAATTCTGTATTCTGTTTTAAGTATTCAATCAGAGCCGGATTTTTATAAAAATCATAAATTTTATCATTATCACTTAAAACTTATTTTTCTTCCGATTCAAAAAATCCGATTTGTTTAATAAAACTTGTAATCCTGTATTCCTCAATAATATTTCTTACAAAATTTAAAGGAGTTTTATCAAGAGCAATTATTTCATTCTGTCCGTATTTAAAAATTAATTTTATGAAAATTGCCCCGTCGTGTGAATCTGCATAAATTGTTTTTTCAAGTTCGTTTTCTCTAAATTGTTCGGGAAGAGAAATTTCATCAATTAAGCCGTATTGACGGAGTTTAGGCAGAAAAAAAGTAGCAATTCTGCCTAAATCCGCCTCCGGAAAAAGTATCTCCCCTGATTTTGCTGTTTCGTACAATTTTAAAATTAAGTTTGCATATTCCAAAGGGACTCTTATAAGTCGGTTATTCTGAATAATATAAGCCCACCTAAACCCCATGAACATATAATCAGGTTTTTTTATTTCAGAAATTAATATACCGTCACTTGTTTTTTTTGCTTTAAATTTTATATCAGGCATTTCTTCAGAAACCAATGTTAATTCTGCTTTGTTATTTTGCTCTATTTTAGCATTTATAGTTTTGTTACAAAATAGGTCAAAAAAATCGTCAAGACCGTTTTTGGAAAATATTAATTCTTTTAAAACCGGAAAATTTCTCAGGTAAGTAAAATTGTAGTTTAGTATATTATGATAATCCGAATAATTTTCCATTTCCTTTTCAATCAATTCAAAGAGTTTTTTCTGATTTTCTGAAAAGTCAGACTTACTATGTGTATGACTAAAATTTTTCCCGTAATTTATAGTGCCGTTTGAATGAACCGCTAATATAAAATCTCTTATATTTTTCACAACATAATGTTTCTTGCTGTCAATTCTGCCTATTGTTAGTGAAACTCCAGCCAATTCCTCTATAACACAAAAATACGGCGTCAGAACAATTTGTATATTTTGAATTTCTGATTTTATTTCAGCCAAAGCATCTTTTTCAAAAGAGGTCAAAAGGTTGTTAATTTCTTTTTCCCTTCTGGCTTTGTCTGCCTGTTGTTGAAGCATGTGCAAAATAAAATACAGCGCGCCCACAATATGATTGCATGCACATCTTTTAATCGAAAATTGTCTACAATCACATTTATATCCTTCGAGCATACCTGACTCATCAAAACGGATAAAAACGTTTCCGACAAAATCTTGCAATTCAGCCTTAAACTCAAACAACAAACCTTCATTATTTTCATTTATACTAATAAGACTTATTTGTTCATTGGCAAAAATTTTGTGACCTTCATTTATTTTTTCTGAATAATAATTTCCGACTGCATGGTATATATCATTGGCTTCCAAATAAATTTTCATGATAAAATCTCAATTCCTTTTCCGATTCTGAAACTGGTTTCTTTTTGTCCGAGAATCTCCATCAATTCGCTTGCACCGCACGGCGTCGCGGGTTTGCCGGACAGCGCAGTTCTGACAGGCCACAATATTTGTGAGTTTTTTAGACCTGCTTCTGCCGCCAATGAACACAAATCTGAATATAATTCCGCATTTGACCATGTTTTAATTTTTTCTATAATTGACGCAACTAACTCCAAACTTTTCTTAGATATTTCTTTATCTGTTTTCATTTTCTTATTAAAAAATAATTCCGGTGAGTAATCCGGCAATTCATCAATAAAATCAAACAGTCCACCGGATTCAGAAATAAAGTTTACTCTGGTTTGCGCCATTTTCGCCAAGTTTTCAAAATTAACATTTTCGCGCCGAACTGTTTTCAAGTAAGGCAGCGCGGCAGAGAAAAATTTTTCAAACGGCATACGTTTTATGTGTTCGCTATTAAACCACGTGAGTTTTTTTATATCGAATACGCTTGGCGACTTACTTCTTCTCGAAATATCATAAACCTCACAAAGCTCCTGAAGAGAGAACACTTCTTGGTTTGTGGCAGGACTCCACCCCAAAAGAGCGACATAGTTTACAATTGCCTCCGGCAAAAAACCGCGTTCAATCAATTCCTCAAAACTTGCGTCGCCTTTTCTTTTTGACATCTTTTCGCCGTTTTCGTTAAGAAGAAGTCCAACGTGAACATATTTCGGCGGCTCCCAGCCAAACGCCGCATATAAGAGATTATACTTTGGAGTGGAAGAAAGGTATTCCACTCCCCTTACAACGTGACTGATTTTCATCAAATGGTCGTCAACGACATTTGCAAAGTTATACGTTGGCAAGCCGTCAGATTTTATTAAAATTTGGTCGTCAAGTTCTTCATTATCTACGGTTATTTCACCAAAAATCTCATCGGAAAAACTTGTTCGCCCTTCAGGAATCAACTGCCTTATTACAAAAGGCGTGCCTGAATCAAGTTTTGCCGCAATTTCATCTTTTGATATACTAAGGCAATACCTGTCATATTTTACGGCATCTATATCCCCGTCTTTTTTAAGCCCTGCAAGACGCTCCTTATCACAGAAACAATAATAAGCATTGCCGTTTTCAATAAGCTTTTTTGCGTATTCCAAATATATGCTCCGTCTTTCACTTTGGACATACGGACCGTAATCACCTCCGATGTCAGGACCCTCATCGTGGCTTATTCCCGCAAGTTTCAGCGCGTTGTAAATTGCCGCAACGGCTCCTTCAACATAACGCGCTTGGTCTGTATCTTCTATTCTTAAAATAAATTTTCCGCCTGCGGAACGTGCAATCAAATATTCAACAACAGCACTTTTTAAGTTACCTATGTGCATTTTTCCTGTCGGACTTGGTGCAAAACGCGTTCTTACCATATATATAATTCTCTCCTTCTAACTTATCCTGTCAAACCGGACTCGAACTGTGCATTGTACAATTCCGAATAGAATCCGCCTTTTTCCAAAAGCTGTTCATGAGTCCCTTGTTCCGCTATATCACCGTTGTTCATTACAAGAATCCAGTCGGCATCACGAATCGTAGACAATCTATGAGCTATGATGAAACATGTTCTGCCGCGCATAAGATTATTCATTGCTTTTTGTATTCTGACTTCTGTTCGAGTATCAACAGAACTTGTCGCTTCGTCAAGAATTAAAATTTTAGGGTCTGTCAAAATTGCGCGTGCTATTGTAAGAAGTTGTTTTTGCCCCTGAGAAATATTTGCGGCTTCCTCATTCAAAACCATATCGTATGCACCCGGCAAAGTTTTTACAAAATGTTCAATATGAGCTGATTTTCCGGCGGCTTTAATTTCTTCGTCGGTGGCGGTCAGTTTTCCGTAACCGACATTTTCTTTTATTGTACCGTTAAACAGCCACGCGTCCTGAAGAACCATGCTAACCATGCCCCGTAAATCATGCCGCTTAAAGTTGCGAATGTCTGTTCCGTCAATTGTAACTGAACCTTCCAGCGGCTCGTAAAAACGCATCAAAAGCTTGACTATCGTAGTTTTTCCGGCTCCTGTAGGTCCGACTATAGCAACGCGCTGTCCGGGCAAAATTTCTGCCGAAAAATTATTTATTACGACTTTATCAGGGGAATATCCGAATTTAATATTATTGAATTTTATTACCCCTTTTACATTTTCGGGTGAAGCTGACGGTACTGTATCCGGAGTTTCTTCCGATTCTTCCAAAAATTCAAAAACTCTTTCAGCTGCCGCCGCCGTGGATTGGGTAATATTCATTATTTGCGCGAAATTTGAAAGCGGTTGCGTATACATTCTTACATATTGAATAAACGACATAATATCACCGACTTCTATTGCTTTCTTTACGGCAAGCAAGCTGCCGGCTACACAAACGGCTACATAACCCAGATTCCCTACAAAATTTATAAGAGGCATCATTGCGCCGGACATTGCCTGAGATTTCCAAGCGGATTTATAGAGAGTATTATTCAGCTCATCGAACGCCTCAATTGTTTTACCTTCCGCATTAAAAGCTTTAAGTATAACTACGCCCGCATAAGATTCTTCTACTTTTCCGTTAATATGCCCGAGATACTCCTGCTGTAGTTTGAAATGCTTCTGTGATATTCCGACAACAGTACCGACAATGATAAGCGACAGCGGCGCAATAGCAAGCGAAACAAGAGCCATAACAGTATTTATCGAAAACATCATTATAATAACGCCGACAACGGTAGTTATAGCCGTAACCATTTGCGACAAACCCTGCCCCAATGTCGAGCCGATTGTGTCTGCGTCATTTGTGACACGCGAAAGAACTTCGCCTGTTGTTTGTTTATCAAAGTATGATAAAGGAAGTTTGTTTATTTTCTCCGCCATTTTTGTACGAAACGTAAACGCGGTTTTTTCGGCGACTTTTGCCATTAAGAATCCTTGTACTGTCGAAAACACAAGGCTTATAAGATAAAGGTACAAAAGGGTGAGTAAAATGCCGCCTATTTTTGCAAAATCAACGCCGCCCGTACCAGCATAACGTGCCACTAAACCGTCTGCAATTTCTGTTGTTGCGTTTCCGAGAATTTTGGGACCGATTATTGAAAGCACGGAGCTTACTGCCGAAAACAACATAACAATTACAATTCTCAAATAAAACGGACGCATTGAACGAATCAGTTTCCCCATTGTCTTTTTAAAGTTTTTAGGTTTATCCCCGGGTCTCATTCCCGGAGGTCCGCCGCCCGGAGGTCCACCGCGTCGCACTCTTTTTGTTTCAGCCATAATATATCAGTCCTTTCATTGCTTCATATCTTTTTCCAGTTCTTCCGCTGAAAGCTGTGAAAGCGCAATTTGCTTGTATATTTCACAATTCTCAAGAAGTTCCCTGTGAGTTCCGCGTCCGACTACTTCGCCTTGCTCAAGGACAACGATTTGTTCGGCGTTTTTAATTGTACCTATTCTTTGCGCAACAATAAGAAGTGTCGCATTGGAAGTATTTTTCTTCAGAGCTGCTCTAAGCGCGGAATCTGTTTTGTAATCCAACGCCGAAAAACTATCGTCAAAAATATAAACAGGTGGTTTTTTTGCAAGAGCGCGTGCAATTGAAAGACGCTGTTTTTGTCCGCCGGATACGTTTGTGCCGCCTTGAGAAATAGCGTCTTCATATTTGTCCGGTTTTTCGTTAATAAAATCTTCCGCCTGAGCAGTTTCGGCGGCGACAAGCATTTGCTCGTCCGAAACGTTACCGGAAAACTTTATATTCGACGCAATTGTACCTGAGAATAAAACCGCCTTTTGAGGAACATACCCGATTTGCTCTCTAAGGTCGTGCATTGTTATTTCTTTAATATTTTTGCCGTCCATCAAAATTTCGCCTTCCGTTACATCGTAAAAACGCGGAATCAAGTTTGCAAGCGTTGACTTGCCGGAACCCGCACTTCCGATAAACGCTGTTGTTTCCCCGGGTTTTGCCGTAAACGAAATATTTTTAAGTACATATTCTTCCGCGCCGGGATATTTAAACGAAACATTTTTAAATTG
>JAISHX010000139.1 GCA_031262335.1 Clostridiales bacterium | reverse complement strand
TATAACTCATAATGCGGTTACATTCAAAAATCTGCCCTTAAAAATTGCTTTTTGCGGCAAGCTTATTTTGCGCGGAGAATCTGTAATTTCTTATGATGATTTTGCCAAAATAAATGAATCGTTGCCTGAAGGTGAAAAATATAAAAATCCCCGAAACCTTTGCAGCGGTTCAATCAGGCAATTGGACAGCTCACTTTGTTCGGCGCGTAAAGTGCATTTTTTTGCGTTTGCGTTAGTTATTGCGGAAGGTAAACAGTTTACGCTGAAGTCAGAAAAATTAGAGTTTCTGCGCGAATTAGGATTCTCTGTTGTACAATACAAATTTGTTACTGCCGAAAACATTGATGAAACAGTTGCGTTTTTTTCTGAAAATATTATATCAAATAAATTTGCTTCAGACGGACTTGTTTTAACTTTTGATGACATTGCTTTTTCCGACAGTCTTGGAGCTACAAGTAAATTCCCAAAAGATTCAATTGCGTTTAAATGGACTGACGAAATAGCCGAAACCACTTTACTTGAAATAGAATGGTCTGTTTCGCGCACCGGACTGATTAATCCTATTGCTGTTTTTGAGCCGGTAGAAATTGAAGGCACAACAGTTGAAAGAGCGAGTTTGCATAATTTAAGCATAGCACAGTCACTGGAGCTTGGCATAGGTGATAAAATAACAGTCTACAAAGCAAATATGATTATTCCGCAAGTAGCTGAAAACCTTACGAAAAGCGGCATCGGAGAAATTCCCGGGTCGTGTCCTGTTTGCGGATTTACTTCCGAAATAACCGAAAGTAACAATACAAAATTTCTTTACTGTAGAAATCCAAACTGCCGTGCAAAGCTTGTTGAATCATTAACGCATTTTACAAGCCGCGATGCAATGAACATTGACGGATTCTCTGTGAAAAAAATAGAAAAATTTACAGAGAAAAATTTTTTAAAAAATTATTTAGATATATATTATCTGAAAGAACATGAGCAAGAAATAAGTAATATGGACGGTTTTGGAAAAAAATCTGTTGATAATCTTTTTGAGGCAATCGAAAAATCAAAAAACGCAGATGCGGCACACTTTATTTACGCATTGGGGATTTCTCAAGTCGGACTTGCCGGCGCAAAATTATTATGTACCCATTTTAACTATGACTTTGAAAAAATAAAATCAGCATCGGTTCAGGATTTAATTGCGATTGAAGGGTTTGGAGAATCAATTGCTAAAAGCATTGTTTTGTATTTTAATGACAAAAAAAATTCCGCATTATATGATGCGGCTGTAAATATCCTGAATTTGCAAAAGCCCGAAACTATTGAAGGCGCTTCGTTTGCCGGAAAATCGTTTGTTATAACAGGCGATTTAATAAAATTTGAGAATAGAGCCGCTCTGCAAAAGTTCATCGAAGAACGCGGCGGAAAAGTTAAAACTTCTGTTTCTGTCAAAACCTCATATTTAATAAACAACGACCCTATGTCTGATTCATCTAAAAACAAAAAAGCTATTTCCCTAAATATTCCTATAATTTCCGAGCAAGATTTTTTGGATATGTTCAAACTTTAACTAAAATTTTTCGTATATCTTTATAATCGGAAATACTAACCCTTCATACGGAGGTTTTTGTTATGAATCAGCGTCGTAATCAAATATTATTCGGACTTTTAATTCTTGCGCTTGGAGTGTTTGGGTTTGTTGGAAAAAGCTATACAAATACATTCAGTCGTTTTTTAAATTTCGCTGCTTTAGGCGCAGGAATGGCAATGATATGGTTGTATTTTAATAAAAGAAAAACTTGGGCACTAATTATAGGCGTAATTATAACACATTTTAGTGTATCAAATATTATTTCCAATCTTGTTGGAAATTTTTTCAATATTGATTCTATCGGAGCGGCATTTTTTATTATTACCGGAGTAATATTTTTTATAATTTCTGTTTCTGCCTATAATGAAAAAATTCTTTTACCCGGTTGTATTTTAATTTTTATTGGTCTTGTAGTTGAATTTCGTTTTGCGCCTATAATAAAAAATATTGACGGTTTACCGATTATTGCTTTTGGATTAAGTTTTATTGCCTCTTGTCTTTTTTCAAAGTTACGTTTCGGCAGTTTTAATAGAAATCAGATTTTTCTGGGCAGTATTTTTATTATTTTAGGTGTAATTTCGGCTTTAAATCTAAGCATTAGTGCCTATAAGATTTTTGCGTTGACTATTGTTTTCATAGGGTGCTATATAATTTTTAAAGCATTTAGGAAGCGTTAAAATGGATATGGAGAAATCAAAAACAATAATAATAGTTTTGCTTTTAGGGTTAAACATTATTTTGTTTGTATTATTTTTATATACAAAAAGTGAAGCACTTCTTTCTGCACAGCAAGTGGGTAAAATAGAAAAAACATTGGAATTAAACGGAATACAATTAAATGCAAAGACCATAACGAATTTTTCGGATATGCGTACTATAGAGCTTATTGCTCCTGAAAATTTAGAAGAAACAGCCTCTGTCCTTTTTTTTGATAAAGAAGGAGATGCAGAAGGCAAAACATTAACTGTTTTAGAAAACTCTTTTTTGTTTGAAAACCCTTTAGGGACAGGTACAATTGCTTTAACAGAAAAATCAATAAAAAAGAAATGCGACCAAGAGATAAAAAAAATAGGTAATTTTTTTAAATTAAACGGAAGCTTAGTTTTTGACGGCATTTATTTTGACGGCGGAGAATACGCAGTAGAATATCGTTTAAAATACGGAAAAGTTTTATTATATCCCGTTTTTGTGCGTTTTACCGTTAACGAAAACGGAATTATTCGTGTACGTGGAGAATTGGCGCAAGTTGCGGGGTTTTCAGGAGATGAACGCCCTATATACTCTTCTGACGAGGTACTTTTTAACCTCATGTACGTTTTAAAAAATGATTTTGGAGTACAAGATGAAATAAAAATAGAAAAACTTGATATTGTATATTATTCCGGAGATACTATAACAACAGAAAGTGTGTATTCCGCTACACCTTATTATAGAATTTATATAAGTATAAATGAAGAAAATATAGCAAATTTCCCTTATTTAGTAAATGCTTATACAAATACTATCATATATTAATGCTTTGCTTATTTCTGAAATTGGCAAAAAAATTTGTCATAAGGGCAGCACATTGTTCCGCAAGAATACCTTCGGTTATACTTGTCTGATGATTAAACCTGTTTTCACTTAATATATTCAGTATAGACCCTGCACAGCCGGCTTTTCTGTTTCTTGTACCAAACACAACATTAGTAATCCTTGCCTGAATTATGGCACCGGCGCACATAGGGCATGGTTCTACTGTAACATAAAGCGTACAATTTTCCAGACGCCAATCTTCGATTGCGTTGCAAGCTTCATTTATGGCAAATATTTCCGCGTGATAAAGGGAGTTTTTTTTAATATTACGCATATTATATCCGCTTCCGATAATTTTATCGTTTTCGTCTACAATAACGCACCCAACAGGCACTTCACCAATTGTATATGCTTTTTCAGCAAGTTTTAAAGCTTCTTTCATAAATATTTCGTGCATAAATATTCCTTTCAAAACTAAAAATGTGTGCTTGATAATTGCTTGAAAAAATGGTATAATAATCTGATAGAGTTTCGGAAATTTATTTGTCCTTGGAAAGGATGGTTATTTTGAACGCGAAGTTCAATATAATAAAACGCGGTTACGACCCTTCTGAAGTCACTGAGTATATAGAAAGCTTGGAAAGTGTCATAAAAGGTTATAAGGAGAAAGAATCCGCGATTAAAAACGCAATTGTCAGCGCACAAGTTGCTGCCGACAGCATTGTAAAAAATGCAAAGAACGAAGCATCACAAATACGGTCTGAGGGTATTAAGCGCGTGCATGCAATAATAAATTCTGTTAAAGAGCAACGTATTTTGCTTGACGACTTCAGTCGTGAATATTCCGCGCTTATCGACAAGTACCTCTATCAGGTGAAAGAAACCGATATTGAGAGAGTTTCGACCAGAATATCGGCACTTGAGCAATGCCTTAACGGGCTTGTTGATTCGGATAGAGATATGGAAGACGTTGTTATTCCAATTCGTGTCAGAAAAGAAAGAGAACCGGAAGAAGATGTACCTTCGGCACCCCCGCGTCGGATGATTTGTCCGCGCAATGAAGAAGAGTCTGACTCTCTGACACCGCCGAATCCATTCAACAGACCATTATAGACATGATAGGACGCGTATAAATAAATACACGCGTCCTATTTCTTTTTAAAGATAAACAGCTTGCTTGCAAAGTAATTAAATATAATAACAAAAATTTGTGATACAGCTTTTGTCGCGCCGAAATTGAACATAAAGACATCAACTCCAACCTTCATTATTAAAAGGTCAATAGCAAGTGAAAACAATCTTGCGCTAAAAAACCTAAGCATTTCTGTTAATATATTGTTGCTTTTGCTTTCAAATACAAAAGTCTTATTTGTAGCGTATGCAAAAGCTACTGAAATTATCCAAGATATAACATTTGACGGGATATTTCCTACATTAAATTGGTAAAACAGCAATACAGACGTAACCCAGCTTATCAGTGTCGTTAATCCGCCGAAAAATAAATATAAAATTACTTCTTTATATTTAAAGAAAATCTTTTTGGCAATTTTTATCATGATTTATTCCGCATCTTCCGGAGTAGGAATTTGCTCTGCGTCTTCCGGAACAGGGGTTTGCTCCGTGTCTTCCGGAACAGGAATTTGCTCTCCTATTTCTATAGAAGGGACTTCCGTTGCAACAGATTCAACGGGCAGTTCCGTAGCGGTAACACTTTTAACGGGCGGTTCCGTAGTGGTAATACCTTCAACTTGTTCGCTGTTTTTTGTCGGAGCAGGTGTCGGAGTCGGATTAGCCGTTCCGACTTTTACACGTCCTACAATAGGGTTATATCGTGATGTATTAACTAATTCCCGATTATTTTCAACGCCATTGTAGTAAATAATTTTCCACAATTGATACTTGCCGCCGACACCGGCATTTGTCGTTACAACACGCTCACCAGACGGCAACGTCGGGTCTTCAGTAACAACTTCAGGACCGGGATTGTAAGTTTCAATTAAAAGCGGCTTAAATTCGATAGTACGTTGCGGGTCGCGTGTTTCATGTCCGTATATGTTTACTGTGACATAACCGGCGGAAGAACTGGCTATAGATTCAATTACAATAGGCAAGTCTGTGTTGTTTTTTATTTTAAAGTCAATGCTACCTTCTGAAAGTGTCGCGTCCATACCTTTTGGAATATAGCTAACGGACATCGAGTGATTACGGCGTTCGGCTACTTCAATTTCTGCGTTAAGAACAGCGGCATACAATGTGCTTGATACTTGGCACATTCCGCCGCCAACGGATTGAACAACCTCACCCGCAAGGTAACTGCCGGCAAGCTTGTAGCCCTTTGCTTCTGTTGACGGTCCGAAAGCATCTCCGACAGATAAAATCTCTCCGGGCATAATAACAGCATTATTAACACTTTCTGATGCAACTTCTATGTTTGTGTTTCTGTTATTTGTTCCTTTAGAAAAATATGTTGTATATGTTCCAAGCTTTGAGGTAGCTTGTTTAAGACTTTCAACAGTATATTTTGGTGCGGCAGGAGCAAGGGTGACAATAATTTCACCTCCGACTCGGTTTGACAAAAGCAAGTCTGTTTTAACTGTTAATTCTGTTGGGTCTGTTGTCAGCCCCCATGCTTCGTCGGTAAACACAAATTGACCGTTATAACGAGATATTGTAGCGTTTACTGCCGACACATCATATTTGTCCGATATTTCCTTAATTATCTGAGCGGTTTTTTCTTTATCATAAGAAATTTCCGGCATTATTTCCAAGTGATTTGTTTTAAGAGCCTGAATTTCCGCATAGCGTGCTTCTGTTGTACCTGTTCTTGCGTAATTGTATGCCTGTGTGACGACTTCCTGAAGATTATAGTTTGCGGCAAAATCTTTAAACGTGTATTCATTAACATCGTCGTCTTTTATATAATCAATTTTTATGTTGTCTATAGGTTTTTGCAGTTTTTCGGTAAGTAATAAAAACGCATCTTCTTTTGTCAGTCCGCCAACGTCAATACCGCCTATAAAAATATTTTCATAAATAAAGTCAGTATCAACTGTGTTTATCATTCGTGCTGTTTTTTCATCGTCCACAGCCGAACTCAACACCTCAGCTGCACGATTCGGGTCATTTTCATTAACAGAAGAAATTGTTGAATCTGCACCGGCTCCGTTAAGAACCATTACCAAAAGCACAGAGGCACAAACAACATTAACTGCAATAACCGCACCGATAAGTTTAACGACAAAGCTAACCCTGACTGGTTTATTTCGTTTTTTTGGTACTGATATATTTTCCGTCGGTTTTGCCATTGTTGCCGTCCTTTCTTAGAACATATTTAGCATCTTTGTTTGGCGGATTACAAAAAGAGCTAACGGGTAATTTTTTATGCTAACTCACTATATTCTGAAATTGCCGCCGCAACAGCTTTGGCAAATTGGTCGGGGCATGATGTACCTCGATTACCGCACTGGATTCCGGAAAGTTTTGCTATAACATCTTCCGCTTTCATTCCTTCTGCCATAGCGGAAATTCCGGTCAGATTTCCCGAACAACCAAAAGAGAATTTCACATTCGAGATGATGCCGTCATTAAGGTCAAAACTGACTTCTTTGGCACATGTACCTCTCATAGTAAAATTTTTCACGTTTACACTTCCTCATTTATATTTTTGCCTATATGCTTTCCTATATACTTGCCAATAGTTGTTTCAAACTCCTTATTAAAGAAATGGTCGTTTTCTTTTATTTTTCTTGTTTGTGTTCTTGTAACACCGCCTGCAACATAACTCTTACCGCATTCGGGACATGTAGCGTGAAAAACCGAAACAGAGCTTGATGCCACAGAATCCTCACGGGCAGCTTTGGCGGCATTATTTGTAACATGTTCGCGTTCATGTGACATTACGGCAGACGCCGATTGTGAGGGTGAAACATGAGTCGGCGTTTTAAATGAAACACCTGCGTCATCGGAACCGTCAACATAGCGTCTGCTTGCACAAGTGGCACATTCAACCTTGCCGGATTTCTTCAATGAACGTATTTCCGCACCGGTATAACCATCTTCTTTCAATTGTACAGATGTGGCTGACGGTGGCGGTGCAACCGGTTTAGTATCAGTCTTTGTATTTTGCGTGTACGCCGCGGCGGACGCAACAGCATAAGTTGATGACATAATTTTCACCTCGTATTATAATATTACTATGTATGGCGGAGTTTTAATCCGCCTTTTAATCAATATTTTCCAAAATCACTGCTGTCGTAAGAACTGAAGAATGTTGCGTTTGTGTTTTCGGTTGTTTTTATTTCGCTGGCTTTAACAATTGCGGATTCCGGTTTCGGAGGCTCTTTTCTTACGACTTCAAGCACT
>JAISHX010000081.1 GCA_031262335.1 Clostridiales bacterium | reverse complement strand
ATTTCATAGCTGAAATCATATCGATTCCCCTCCTTTTTAGTATTCGCGGGCAACGGTACATTATCCCTATATATATCATACAGCTACTATGTTTGTTTGTCAACTTGAATTTTCCAAGTCAATTCAAAAGGATAAGCATATTCTGATGTCTTGTAAAATTGCTATATTGAATCAAAAGAGCGTAAATTTTTTATCGTTATGAAATCTTCAGTATTTTCACAACTTGTCACATAGCCAAGCTTGTTGTATAATTTTAAAGCACGGTTAGTTTTTTGCACAGAAAGCGATATTGCCGCAAATCCGCGCCTGTGCAGTTCCATATGCAGCTGATTGCATAAGGTTGTACCTATACCTTGTCCGCGGTATTCGGGCAAAATTGATACGGCAAGTTCATGAGTATGCTCATCTATGTTACCGTAGCCCTTTTTCTCCGGTTGCGCAAGTATACGCGCCCAAGCCGCGCCGATGATTTTTCCGTCTATTTCCGCAACATAACAAACATCGTCTTTCCTGCCAAAATCCTCAATGTATACAAATACAGACGGAATATATATCGTGTCCCAAGGCACAGGTTTTTCTCCCTGTGGTATGTGTATAGCGTGATACAGAAATGTTTCGAGTTCGGCATATTGTTCCGGCTTGATTTCGCGGACTATTGGTTTAATCATATTTCATCACCATTTCTGATTTTCTTCTTTTTCGGTTTTGGCAAAGGAATAACAAGCTTCAATATATCAACAACTTCCCGCGAAAAATCGGAGTTATCTATATCAAGAATATAATGCTCTTTTGCACCGTCATACGGAAAACCGCGTTCGGCATCTGCCATTATATTTTCGAGTTCCGGTAATATCTTTACGAATACCATATCATCGCAGACAAGCAAAACCGGTTTGGCATTGACGTAAACCATATATTCTCCAAACATTTTCTTTGAGCGAATATCGCCTGTGCCGCTTATTTGGTCACAAACAAATTCTATAAATTCAGCACTTGTCGCCACAATTTATATACCTCCGTCAATAATAGACCTATTTCGAAACCAATCAATTAAGCAATCCAAAATTATAAATATCGCAAAATTGTATTTAAATCATATGATAATTATCAGCTATAGATTGACAACATATTATTGGGATATAAATTAAAGAAAATTTGAAATGATTTTATAGATTTTGCTATCATTAATATTCAAAATCTCATTTACAATTTCAACATCAATGTAATAAATTGGTATAAAGTATTTATTTGCACATGATAGTTCTGTTGCAACCCATTCTGATTCATTAATTTTAGGGCTATTTATAACCCAGACAGCATCAGCTTGTGTTAATTGTCTTATTACTTCTTCTTGCGGAGAATTTAAATTATGATTATCTATTATATCTATATAAGTTTGTACATTTAAAATTGATAATAGTTTGTTTTTGATGCTTTGTAACTTATCTTTGTTAATAAATGAATCTCTTAAAGTATATGATATAAAAATTTTTTTCATGTATCCACCATTAGAATATGAAGAATAGTAAGCTACCAATCACAATCAATCCCAAATAAATAATATTCGATGCGTTGAGAATAGACCGAAATAATCTATAAGGGACTCTGCTACGAGTAGTAAACCTTTTATTCTCTTTAGTAGCAATTTCATGTCTCTTTCTTATATTGTTTTCTAATTTGAATATCGAAGCTCTAAGTTTATCTTGGTAATAATAGGTGGTAATATCCACGATACAGAATAAAATCGGAATCAATAAAGCAGACAATTTACACAGACAACCAAATAAATTATTATCAAATAACGTATTATCAAAGTTGTCTATAAATACGGTGAAAAAGAGTGTACATACTGACACTTCTACTGTGACGCAAAGCTTCTTTAGTTCAAAGCTTTGAGAGCTAAATCCCGAAACCGCTTTATATAACTGAGATATTTCATCTTTATCAAGTGAATCCTCAATTGAAACTTTGCTATCTAATGCAGGTGAATCCTGAGTTGGAACTTTGCTATCTAATTTAAGTGAATCCTGAGTTGGAACTTTGCTATCTGATTTTCCCATAATAAGCCTCCAAATAAAGCGTTATAGCAAGGTTTATATTTAATTATAACCTTTGTTTTTATACAAGTCAATAGCACTATTATTTATAAGTGTAAAAATTAAGTATTCAAGCTTACTCAATAAAACTGGTATAATGTAATCAGAGGTGAGGAAGATGCCAAAGACATACCATAACAGCGGAGCAGGTTTTGAGGGTGGCGCAGGTACGCAAAAAAGTGAAAGACAAACAAGCGGTCGCATGCAGTTTTATCAAATGTTATTATGGCTATTAGTATAACCTATTGTTGGATAGACTCTCAATTATCTATAGGTTATTATATAATACCTTCATAGGTTTCGAAAGGGGTCTAATAAATTTTTATTTATTGCTATGTTAACACAAAAATAGCCTATTGGCAAGATGGTTGCCAACAGGCTATTTTTTTATTCTATTCTTGCAATGTTAGCGCCTAAACATTTCAGTTTTTGGTCTAAACCGCAATAGCCTCGTTCTATGTGAGAAATTTCATTTATTTCGGTTTGCCCATGCGCACTTAAAGCTGCAATAACAAGGCTTGCCCCGGCACGCAAATCTGTTGCGCGGACTTGTGCTCCTTTAAGTTTTTCAACACCTTCAATAAGAGCAGTTCTGCTTTCGATTTTAATGTCCGCACCCATTCTCACAAGTTCGCAGACGTGCATAAATCGGTTTTCAAACAAGGTTTCGGTTACAACCGAGCAGCCTTTTGATGAAATAAGAACACTCATTAACTGTGCCTGCATATCTGTCGGAAAACCGGGATACGGCAAAGTTTTTATATCGGTTGCAAGAAGTCTGTCACGCGCAAAAACATTTATTCCGCCTTCAGTTTCCGAAACTGTCACGCCCATTTCTCTTAATTTTGCGATAATCGGACGGAGATGGTCTGATACGACATTCGTTATTGTAACTTCGCCGCGTGTCGCCGCTGTTGCCGCCATAAAAGTGCCTGCTTCGATTCTGTCCGGAATAACTGTGTGTTCACAACCTTTTAAAGCTGTTACACCGGTTATTCGTATTGTATCTGTTCCTGCGCCGCGGATTTCCGCACCCAGCGATGAAAGAAAATTCGCAAGGTCAACAATTTCAGGTTCGATTGCACAATTTTGGATTATAGTTTGTCCTTTTGCAAGCGTTGCCGCCGTCATAATATTTTCTGTTGCGCCAACGCTTGGAAAATCCAAATAAATTGTACTGCCCGTAAGCTGCTTGCATTCTGCGGCAGCATATCCGTGTTCACATTCTACTTTCGCACCCAAAGCCGCAAAACCTTTAAGGTGCAAGTCAACAGGTCTTGCACCAATGGCGCATCCTCCGGGCAGCGGTATTTTTGCCTTTCCGAAACGTGCCAAAAGCGAACCCATAACAAGAAATGATGCCCGCATTTTTCCGGAAAGAGTATAAGAAATTGTATCATTTTTAATGTTTGAACAGTTTATTTCTATATTTTCTTCAGCAGTATCCCATACTACTTCGGCTCCGAGTTCAGTTAAAATTTCCTTCATGACTGAAACGTCAGTCAGGTTTGGCACATCATGAATTTTGCACATATCTGCACACAGGAGAGATGCCGCCATTATTGGCAAGACGGCGTTTTTACTTCCTCCGATTTTTACAGCCCCCCTAAGCGGACGGCTTTCTTCCACAATAAATTTAGCCACACTATCACCTGTAGATTAGTATAGCCAATTTTTAGAAAATAACTCTTTGCGGCGAACATTTTGCCGTAAAAAATTTTCCCTTGTATTATACAGTTATTTTATCCTTTATCTGATTATAAATCGAATCACCGATTCGTGGAACATTTTTTATTTCTTCTGTATTTTGGAATAAGCCGTTTGTTTCGCGGTATTCAATAATATATCCCGCAATAGCGTCGCCAATACCGGGGAGTGTCGTCAATAATTCCTTATCAGCTGTATTGATGTTAATTTCAGGAATTGACACTTCTGCTGTCATAATGACAATTATATCGGGAGGAGGTGAAGGAGTTTCTTTTTCTTCTTTGTTGCTGCTTAAATCAATTTCGGGTATTTTTATTTGCTGTTCGTCTGTCAGTTGTTTAGACAAGTTTAATGCTGTTCTGTCGGCTCTGTAAGTAAATCCGCCGGCAACACTTACGGCATCTTGAATTCTTGAGCCTTCAGGTAATTCATAAACACCGGGGACTTTGACCGCGCCTAATATATGGACTTTTATCATACATATTGTCGGCGCGGGAGAAGGCATTATCGGCGGTTGGGTTGGAGTTTGCGTTTGGATTGGCTTTTCCGCAAAAACTTCTTCTGCCGAGTTACGTTTTTCCATGTAATAAATACACACCAAAACAGCACAAATAATTGCGGCACATAGTAAAATTATTTTTATTGGTTTATTATTGCTATCATCATTTTGCATATAATCACGCTTTAACTTTCATTATTTTTGATGAAATAAACGCAACAAGCGGAACGGTCAGCACAATTCCGATTGAACCTGCCACTCCCTGAAGAATCTCTATGTTTATTATATCGGTGTTTATAAGTTGTTTAAGAGGAATATCATACGCTTGAGTAAGTATAAGCATGTTAAGAGAAGAACCGCAAAAAGCCAAGATAAGAGTATTTGTCATTGTACCCATTGCATCTCTGCCTATGTTCATGCCGGAAATAAAAAGATTCTTAGAAGAAGTTTGTGGATTAAGAGAATGAATCTCCGATATTGCAGAAGAAATTGACATTGCAACATCCATTGTTGCGCCGAGTGCGGAAATAATTATAGAGCAAACAAGAAGTCCGCTTATGTTAAGTCCGTGGTCTGTCGCCTGAAGCATTAAAGTTTCCGCCTCGCCTGTGTTCCAGCCGTTCATTGGAGAAATAACCCCGACAGCAAACGCACATAATCCGGCAATCAGTGTCCCGCCGATACATGAAATTACCGCCGAAACAGATTTTTTTGTAATTCCGTCCAACAAAAACAGAGAAACGGCGGCGGTTATTATTACAATTAAAATGGTTGCGGGAATAGGTGAAATACCTTGACGCATCATTGGCAAAAGTAAAAACCACAGGCAAATAAGCGTAAACACTAATCCAAGTAAAGACATGGCACCTTTTTTGCCGCCAAGAGCAATAACAAGAACAAAAAATACAATAATAAAGGCAATGTAAACAGGACCGCGATTATAATTTTGCATATTAAGAGAGTATGTTCCGTCATCGTAATCAACTACGCGCATAATAGCTGTATCACCAACTTTAAGGTCAATATTTGCAAGTGCCGAAAGATAGTTGTTGCAAGTTGCGACATCACCTTTATGGATTCCGTCCATAATTTCAACTCTCAATGACTGTGTTCCCAATCGTCTGCCTTCCGAACGAATATAATCAGGCGATGCGTCGTCGTATAAAACTTCAAGCACTTTGACAGTAACGAATCTATATTGCCACGCCGCACTTTTTACGGCGTTAGGGTCGGGCTTGTTGAAATATGCTATTGCGCAAGCAAGAAAAGCGATAAACAATAGGACTGTTACTGCTGTTATAATACTTCTTTTTGTTTTCATACAATAACACCTTAAAAGGCAAGACCAAGGGGAACAAGTCCCCAAGGTCTTATAATAGTTTGATTTTTTATACCAAGGCGCGTTTTCCGATTATCAAAGGTTCGGTAGGAGTTCCGATAACGGATTTTCCATCAGATATAACTACTTCCTTATCAATAATGGCGTTTTCGACTACACAATGAGAACCTATATGGCAGCCTTCCATTATTACAGAATTTTTTATTACAGAGTTTTCACAAGTTGTAACTCTCCTAAAGAGAACACTTCGTTCTACTCTGCCGTTAAGGATACTACCGCTTCCAACAAGGCTGTCTTTAACTTCGGCACTATGATTATATTTTGCAGGAGGCTCGTCTTTTGGTTTTGTTTCAATATACGGAGCTTGCCTCAAAAATTCCTCATGGATTTCGCGCCTTAAAAAGTCCAT
>JAISHX010000039.1 GCA_031262335.1 Clostridiales bacterium | reverse complement strand
TGCCTATAATGAATCATTTGGAAGAACTACCTTCATAGTTTGCATTTTCAAAAAAGAAATTCTTCGGCAGTAAAATTATGAGTTTAAATTTAATAAATGCAATAACAAACAGAGAAGTCGCAATTGTTAGTGGCGACAAACGCGACTTTAGAATATAAAAAGAAAAGGTATTTTATTATGAGAAAAAATTTTGAATATAAGACGGTACTACTAAAAACAGGAGGATTTTTTGGCGAAAAAATTGATTCTTCTGATTTTAATGAACGGTTAAACAGTTATGGCAAAGAAGGGTGGGAGCTTATAAGCGCAACGAACTCTGCTGAATCATATGTCTGCAAAGTTTGCATTTTCAAAAGAGAAATCCTTCAGAAGTAAAATTTTGTTCAAATAGAAATTCCCGGGGAGGGTAGGATTATGAGTTTAAATAATACACCTCGCTCAAGCCGCTTACATATCGGTATATTCGGTAGGCGTAACAGCGGAAAGTCCACTTTAATAAACGCAATAACAAACAGAGAAGTCGCGATTGTTTCGGATATTGCCGGAACAACCGCAGACCCCGTTTACAAGTCAATGGAAATTAGCGGAATCGGCGCATGTGTGTTAATTGATACAGCAGGTTTTGATGATGAAGGCTCGTTAGGCAATCTTAGAGTTGAGAAAACACGCCGTGCATGTGAGGCGTGTGATATAGCAATCATTGTTTTTACAAATCAGGACGATTTTGAAACGGAAAAAGAGTGGTTTGACATTTTTAAGCGTAAAAAAACGCCCGTACTTGCTATTTTGAATAAAAGTGATATGCTGGACGAAAAAGAAATCGCTACTTCAGTAAAAAGAATAAAATCAGAATTTAATCTTACGCCTATAGCCACAAGCGCAAAAGAAAAATTGGGCATAAAAGCAGTAATAACAGCTCTTTTACGTCTTGTGCCTGACGATTTCGGGGATAGAACTATTCTCGGTGATTTAGTAAAAGAAAACGATGTTGTACTTCTCGTTATGCCGCAGGATATTCAAGCTCCGAAAGGCAGACTTATTTTGCCGCAAGTACAGACACTTCGCGAACTTCTTGACAGAAAAACTCTTCCTTTTTCATGCACGGGCGATAAAATAGATGAAGCGTTAAACGCGCTGTCATCTCCGCCGGCACTTATTATTACGGATTCTCAAATTTATCGGAAAGTTTTTGATAAAAAACCGCCGGAAAGTAAATTAACTTCTTTTTCAACGCTATTTGCGGCATATAAAGGCGATTTGGACTACTATATAAAAGGCGCGTACGCAATCGACTGTCTGAACGAAACGTCCCGCGTTTTAATTTCGGAAGCATGCGCTCATGTTCCGCTTAAAGAGGATATAGGTCGTGAAAAACTTCCGCGAATGTTACGGGCAAAAGTTGGACAAAGTTTAAGTGTTGACGTACGTTGCGGAACAGATTTCCCGGATGATTTGACTTCGTATGATTTGATAATTCAGTGCGGGGCATGTATGTTTAACCGCAAATATGTTTTGAGCAGAATCGAAGAAGCTAAAAACCAAAATGTGCCTATGACTAATTATGGTGTTGCAATTGCAAAACTAAGCGGTATGGAAATTGCGAGTGATGCTCTTGCCAATGCAAATGATAATGATTTGGAATGTAATAAAGAAGGTGACAAATGAGCGGCTTTGTTCTGAAAATAATTGCCTGTATTACAATGTTGCTTGACCATACACAGGCTATTTTCGACATACCGAAAATGGATTTTTTGCGTGCTATCGGAAGAATGGCTTTTCCTATTTACGTTTTTTTTGTTGCAGAAGGTTGCCGTCATACAAAAAATATATGGAAATATCTATTTAGGCTTGCGCTTTTTGCGCTTATTTCAGAAATCGTGTTCGATATGGCATTTTCATATGTTCGTATGCCGCCGCGTGTTCCTCTTAAAGCAATAGATTTTACTTGGGGAACAAATGTTTTTTATACGTTATTCTTTGGAGCCGCCGCTAATTGCGTTTATGAAAAGTTTTTGAGGAAGAAAAATGCTGCGATTGTATTTTTGCCGTTTATTTTGACCGTTACGACCTATTTCTTATTTTTCACGGTTTCTTCAGATTTTTTAAGACTTTTACTTATAATCGGTTATCTTAGATTATGTGTCGGCGGTTTTCTTGCTCTCGCAAAATTTCTGCCGGACAAGCCTGATAATGAACAAGACAATTCTGTTATGTTAGCAATACTGCCTGCCTTTGCCATGATACTTGCGGCAGGAGTATTAGACTCCGATTATGGAACTTACGGTGCATTATTTATCTTTCTTACTTATGTCATCGGCAAAGGAAAGAAAATTCCTTCCGCAATAACGGTCGGTGCATGTTTTCTGTTTTTGTACGGAAACAACATACTCCTAAGTTACACAAGTATAATGTTCTGGTTTTATATTCTTATTGTTTTGCTTGCTGTAGGATGCCTTGTTCTGTATAACGGAAAGCGCGGACCAAAACTCAAATGGGCGTTTTATGCGTTTTATC
>JAISHX010000203.1 GCA_031262335.1 Clostridiales bacterium | reverse complement strand
CGCCGCTAATATGGGATTGACTGAAAAAAATTTCTCTGACATAAGCGGACATTGGGCGGAAGTGACAATCAATAAATGGAAAGAAAAAGGAGTTATTTCAGGTTATCCTGATGGTACTTTTAAGCCGGATAATTTTGTTACCCGCGCGGAGCTTGCGAAAATAATAACCGATGCCTTTAATTTGCAAGACAAAAGCGTACTAACTTACGAAGATCTTAATGGAACAGAATGGTATTTTCAATATGCGGAATATGCCGATAAATATCTCCCGCTATATCCGCTCATTACGTTGTATCCAAATAACATTCCTTATACAAATAATAATGATAGTCCATATGTCTATAAAAACTTTTTGCCGGACGTTAAAGTCATGCGTATGCACGTGGCTGAATCATTAGTAAAGCTCATGATGGAGATGAAAAATTTAACAATTGAACTCCCTGACATAACAGATATGGCGGATTCATTAATTGAGTTTTATGCTGACGGGAGTGAGTTTTCTATTATCGGCGACCCGCATGGGCAAATACCGGATAATTTACGGCGAATGATTGAAAATGGCTGGCTGGCAATGGAATTAGGCATTATTTGCGGGAACGATACTGGGAGTTTTCGCCCCTATGGCTTAATAACAAGAGCTGAACTCCTTACTATTCTTGACAGATTATTCTAATGCTGATATGATGCTGTTAATGAAATGCCAAATACGTCAGGATACTTGGGGTGGACGGATTTAACTTGCAATTTTCAATACATGAAATTTTTATCAAAGTTTCTTGACTAAAAGCAATTATAGTGATAGTATGATTTAGCATGGCGGTCTATGCCGCAGGCTGAGAATTTGCCCTAAAACAAGGAGTGAAAAATGAGCGACGTTTTTAAGGAACAAATAGTAAGACAATATTCCGATACAAAAGAATTGGCACTTAGAATATCTGTTTCACTTGCCGCAGGCATGATTTCTTTTATAGCAATAAATTTAATTGGTGTTCTTGGACTTTTTATTACGTTTTTTGTGATTTTAGGTGCGTATCACCTCCTAAGTATGTTCAATCGTGAATTTGAGTACATTTTTACAAACGGCGATTTGGATATTGACTGTATATATTCCAAAAAAAAGCGTAAACGTGTTTTTGCCGCCGATTCTAACAATATTGAAATTATTGTTCCGTTTTCAGATAATTCACATAATAAAGATTTTGAAAAAGCTGCAGTAGTGAAAGACTGTTCAAGCCGTAAAAATCCGCAGGGAACATATAAGCTTTTAGGAAATTACAAAAGCAGAAAATTTATGGTTTTGTTTGAACCTAATGAATCTTTAATTGCGGCAATGTTACCTTATTTAGGTCAGCGGAAATTTATCAAACAATTGTGAGAAAGGAGAAAAAAATGAACATTGTTTCCGAAGCAAAAGAAGGTATAACATTTGACGATGTTTTGCTTGTTCCCGCACAATCCGATTTTTTGCCATTTCAGGCGAATATAAGCACAAAATTAACAAAAAAAATAATGTTAAACTCGCCTTTGATGAGTGCGGGTATGGATACGGTAACAGAATCACGTATGGCAATTGCGATGGCGCGTCAAGGCGGAATCGGTATTGTTCACAAAAATATGTCAATCGAAGAACAAGCAACAGAGGTTGACAAAATAAAACGAAGTGAAAATGGTGTTATTACTGACCCGTTTTTTCTTTCGCCGAATAATTACGTTTATGAGGCGAATGAACTTATGGCGAAATATCACATTTCCGGCGTACCTATCACAGAGAATGAGAAACTTGTCGGCATAATTACAAACCGTGATATTCGCTTTGAAACGAACCACTCAAAAAAGATTTATGAAATTATGACGAAAGAAAACCTGATAACAGCTTCTGTCGGAACGACTTTAAAAGAGGCAAAAGAAGTTTTAACAAAGCACAAGGTAGAAAAGCTCCCTCTTGTAGATGAACATAATAAGCTCAAAGGGCTTATCACGATAAAAGATATAGAAAAATCAATGAAATTTCCGCTTTCGGCTAAAGACGCCAACGGGCGACTTCTTGCGGGGGCGGCTGTTGGTGTGACTGCCGATACTCTTGAGCGTGTTGAGGCGTTAATTGCCGTAAAAACTGATGTTATTGTCGTTGACACGGCGCATGGACATTCCCGGAATGTCATAAACATGGTTGCGAGAATAAAAGAGAGATTTCCTTCATTACAAGTTGTTGCCGGAAATGTGGCTACGGCGGAAGCAACAACAGAGCTTATAAAAGCCGGTGCCGATGCCGTAAAAGTCGGAATTGGTCCGGGTGCTATATGTACAACAAGAATAGTTGCGGGAGTTGGCGTTCCTCAAATAACAGCAATAAACGAATGTGCAATTGCGGCGGAGCCTTTTGGGATTCCGATTATTGCCGACGGAGGTATAAAATTTTCAGGTGATATAGTCAAAGCAATAGCGGCGGGTGCAAGCGTTTGTATGCTTGGCAGTATTTTTGCCGGCTGCGAAGAAAGTCCGGGTGCGGTAGAATTGTATCAGGGAAGAAAGTACAAATGTTTCCGCGGAATGGGGTCGCTTGCGGCAATGGAACGCGGCAGCAAAGACCGCTATTTCCAAGAAAATGCGAAAAAATTTGTACCCGAAGGCGTTGAGGGACGCGTTTCTTATAAAGGAGAACTTTCCGAAACGATATTCCAGCTGATAGGCGGACTTCGTGCGGGAATGGGCTATTGCGGCACTCCTGACATTGACACACTTCGCCACAACGCAACTTTTATAAGAATTACAGGTGCCGGCTTGCGCGAAAGTCACCCTCACGATATTCAGATAACAAAGGAATCACCGAATTATAGCGTAGAATATTAAAAAGGATTGATTGCAATGGCAGAAAAGCAGCAAATTGTTACACAAACAGGGCTTTAAGAATTAGATACAGAACTTGCTACACTTAAGACCGTCCGCCGCAAAGAAATTGCGGATAAAATTAAAGAGGCACGGGGAAAAGGTGATTTGTCCGAAAATGCTGAATATGACGCCGCAAAAGAAGAACAAGGTCAGGTTGAGGCAAGAATAGCCGCCCTTGAGAAAATTATTAAAAATGCCGTTTTAATAGATGAAGGTGAATTGCGGACAGATATAGTAAACATTGGAAGCAGAGTTACTCTGCATGATGAAGAGTATGATGAGAATGTTGAATATCTTATCGTAGGTTCCACCGAGGCAGACCCTGTTGCCGGTAAAATTTCCAATGAATCCCCGTTGGGAGCGGCATTACTCGGTTCGGCAAAAGGTGCTACAGTTGAAGTTTCCGCGCCGGACGGCATGTTGAAATTTACTATTTTAGAAATAGCATAAAGCACATAATTTTATTT
>JAISHX010000098.1 GCA_031262335.1 Clostridiales bacterium | reverse complement strand
CAAAGTCGTTTGGACTCGAGTATAGCTTGGGAACAAGTTGAACGCCTGAACACTTACCCCAAGATCTGTAAGAATCGTCCATACACCGAATGCAAAAGCACATGTTAGCAAGATTAGCGAAGCGGACGTTACTACCGGGGCGTAACCGTCCAGTATCTTTTTGGAATCGGCACGATACATCGGGAACAGTGCCGCAAAAGCGATAAGCTCACCAATGAATTGACACCACATCAAGTCGAGCCACGGGAACACTTTCGGCAAGTTAGGTATACGTATTAGAAAATACACGACAACCCCTATTATCGCAAAAAATACAAGCGGCGGATAGATTATCCGCCATATCCTACGCGGTAAACCATAGCGTGGTATTTCCATTTTACTTCCCTCCATTATTCAATAGCTGTTATCGCACTGAGTAAAGTTGCCGCTGCATCAGCAGTATCTTGGGAGTATGTAATAGATAGCTGATACATTACGCCGTCAACCTTGCGCATATAAAAATCGTTCAAAGCTATACCATCGTTAATGGAATACTTGCCGCACGTCCACTCCGCACCCGCAACCGTTGCCGTGGTGCGTTCAACCTCAGAGTAAACCATGCCCTGAGACTCCATCTCTTTGAATTGAATCGACATAACGTCGAGATACCCATTCTCGTCAAGAGATTTCGTTGCGACTGACAAACCTATATTCTCATACATGAGCACCATATTGGGTAAGCCTGTGCCGTCAGACGGTTGCACAAGGAAGTCATAAGCCACACGCGCCATAGCAATGCTTGCCTCAAGGTCGTTTGACGCCTCAGCAATTATTTCCTGATTTGCACTCGCCATCGTCGCGAGTTCTTCCTCAGACGCGGCTACATATCCATCAGGTAAGGTGAATTTGATACCCGACCACTCGTTCGTGAAGACCTTGCCGTCCTCCGACCAAGTCCCTGTCTGAATGTCGTTCTTTGCGGAAGTTTGTGCATCTGTTTCTTTCGTCCCTGAACACGCCGTCGTTGCAAGCAACAACAAAACAAGTGGGATGAGTGTAAGCTTTTTCATATTCTGTAACCTCCTGTTTGATAGTGCATAAATTAACATTGTGCTAACTTATGCAAGTGATATATTTAGAACATACTCCCTGCCTAAAGAGGCGGGTACTTCATTGGAGATTAGGCTAATAACCTTATAACCTGTTTAGTATCGTTGCAAAAGTAAACGAATGAACACTAATGTCACCATTTGGAAAGTATTTTGCAATAATCGCCGGCAATTTTTTCAAAGTCGTCTTCTATATACATTTGCAAAATTCTATCCTGTTTTTCGTTTTTTGTCAAGATGATAAACGGATTCTATAAGTAAATTATTAACTTTTAAGACCAATAACTGTATATACAGTATATCAGGAAAAATTTCTCTGTCAAGGGTTTTTTAGAAATATTTGTTGGTAATTTACCCCAAATATACAAAAAGAGAGCGGATTGTCCGCCCTCTTATGTTGTGATGTTATTGAGGAAGAAAATTCTTATCATCTTGAACATTTGTATTTAAATTACCTGCGTTGCTATATGTTCCTTGTTGCATTGTTCCCTGAATACTGCTCTGCAAATTCCTTATAAAGGCTATCATCGGGTCCTCATAAATCAAAGAAGAAAGTCTTGCCTTTATATTTCCGATTTCAAGCCAAAGTTCATTGCCCGACTGCGTAAGATATGTGCCTGAACCGATGCTGATTCTTTGTTGAGAATTTTGCGCGTAAGGCTGATAAAAGTCAGACAAGTTGTTTTGTTGTAAATAGTTTTGCGGAATACTCATGCCGCCTTGGTTTTGATACATCGTTTGCGGCGTGTTCGTGCCGTTTATACTGTCCATTCCGCTGACGCTGTTTGTGTTGTTACTGTTATAAATACTTCCGTAATTGCCTGTTCCGTAACTGCTGTTTGAATTGCTTGCGTTGTTGGTATTATTGGTGCCGTTTGTGTTATAATTACCGCTTGTATTGGTATTTGCATTGTAAATTCCCGAAGCGTTATCGGTACCGCTTGAGCTATATGGACTGTTCTGACCAGTTGTTCCTCCGTTTGTATTATAATTACCGTTTGTATCGGTATTTGTGTTGTAAATTCCCGTGGCATTATCGGTGCCGCTTGAGCTATACGGACTGTTCTGACCGGTTGTTCCGCCGTTTGTATTTATTCCAGAATAATCTTGAACAGAAAACGGTGACATAGTGCTGTTTGAGCCTGTTCCCGTTCCTGTTGAAAATCCTGACGCCCCCTGCATTGACGCATAAGCATTTGTTGACATAACAAATACTGCCGCCAATACCGACGTCGCCTTTATTATATTTTTTTTCATTTAAGCCAATCTCCTTAAAAACTTTAGTTGTTACATTAATAGTTTTTTCGGAAACGGATTAAAAATTACAAGTATATTTTGTGACAAACCACTTGAATTTTACAACACAGAAAGAGTTTTTTCACATTCATGGGCAATTTCTGCAAGTTCTGTTTCTGCAAGCATAAGCGCAGTTACAGCAGACGTTGCTTTGCGGTCATAAGACGACACAAATTTTTGGAACAGCTTAATTTGTTCCTCTGTCATAATTTCACCGCGTACAGCTTTTCCGCGCATTACCGCCATAAGTTTTTTGACAATTTCTTCATTATTTATCAGCAAATTTCTGATATTGTTTGTGTTTTCGATAATTTGTTTCATTTTCTGCCCCCTTGGGATTTGTGAAAGTCTTTTGTGCCTCCTATTATATATGCGAATTGTTAATACAATATGAACGCGACGTAAAAACCCTTTTAAATTTTGAAGGATTTTCAACGCCGCGTTTTAATTTTTTTCTAAAGTGTACTATCTAAGCAATGTCAGAAGTAAGATGAGCATAATTGGATTTTCGCCGCCTAAAGAACCGGAATTCATCATAAGTATAATCATAAGAATCATAGTGATGTCTAATCCTCCGGAATGGGCGCAGCCGCAAGACTGTGCGCTGACTGTTTGGTTTGTCATAGAAACCTCCAAATTTTAGATACTCAATTTATTGTATTGGTGATGTTGCGGAAAGTTGCAAGTACACAAAAATTTTATTGTTGATAATCAATATCCGCTCCCAACGAACGGAACATTTCTTCAATTTTGGAATATCCGCGTTCAACATATTCTGAATTTTTAACAATACTTTCACCTTTTGCGGCAATGGCAGCCATAATTAAAGCCGCGCCGCCGCGGAGGTCACGCGCGGAAACTTCCGCACCGTGCAATGAATCAACTCCGCGTATTGTTGAAACCGTACCGTTGCCCCACATTTTAATATCAGCGCCCATTTTTATCAGTTCAGGAATATGCTTATTACGCGCCGAAAAAATTCGTTCATCAATTACGCTGAAACCGTCTGCCACAGACAACATCGCACACATTTGTGCCTGCATATCTGTCGGAAACCCCGGGTGCGGCTCTGTAATTATGTCAATAGCCGAAAGTCTTTCGGGTGCGTGAAGTGTTACGCTGTTTGCATCCCCTTTGATAATACAGCCGGATTGTGCAAGCGAAGCGCAAATTGGATTCAAATCTGACGGAATGACATTTTGCAAAGTTATTTCCCCGCCTGTCATTGCGGCAGCAGCAAGAAATGTTCCGGCGACAATTCTGTCTGAAAGAACTGTGTGTTCTGCACCGCAAAGCTTTTTCACTCCGCAAATTTTTATTTCCGATTCACCTGCTCCGGATACGTTAGCTCCCATTTTGTTTAAAAATTCCGCCAAATCGCGTATTTCCGGCTCGCGAGCTGCATTTTTTATTGTCGTTGTGCCTTCCGCACGGACGGCGGCAAGCATGATGTTTTCTGTTGCTCCGACACTTGGAAAATCAAGAGTAATATCGCAGCCTTTTAACTTTTTCGCCTCACAAATTACGGTTTTTTCACGTTCAGTTATTTTTGCACCCATTTTACGGAATGCCGCAAGATGAATGTCAATAGGGCGTTTACCTAATTCACACCCTCCCGGATAGCCGATTTCAACAAATCCGCCGGAAGCAAGCAAACTTCCCATAAATATTATTGACGAACGCATCTTGTCAACAAGAGTATCAGGCACACAGCCTGTTGAATCTTTTGTTCTTACTGCCGTTAATGTTTTTTTGTCAAAATTTATTTCGTAGCATAAACTCTTTAGTATTTCAATTGTTATATGTGTGTCCGATATATCAGGACAGTTCCTTACAACGAATTTTCCGTCACAAAGCGGTATTGCCGCTAAAATCGGAAGAACGGCGTTTTTCGCGCCGTCAACTGTAATAGTACCGGAAATTCTTCTTCCGCCGCGAATAATGTATTTACCCATTTCGTAAACCTCACGACGCGATATACTGCATACTATGGCGGCGACATTAAATTGGTTACTAAGGAAAATAAAAGTTAGACAGGAAGCGACAATCCCTATTGACAATCAGACGATAAAAATGTTAGAATTTTTACGACATATTGAGTAAGGGATTGCGAATTTTATCAAGTCAACCTAAAGAACGCTCTGCAATCCAACGTTTAGGCAAAACAGTAAAAGAGTGAAATTCGTTACGCCTGACAACTTCGACCTAAGCACCGATTAAATCTTTAATTGCGTCAGAGAATTTGTCGCCCGTATACCCACTATCAACAAGAACTTTGAGTACAAAATCAAGGTTGCTTGTGACATTTTTATAATTTGAAACCATTTCGATTGCACCGTTTCTGTCGGTAACATTGGCAGATGGCAGCCCCAAAACATCAACACCTATATGAAGTTTAAAAAATCCTTTTTCTTCGGTAGCATCAGCATTCTGCGCACTTTTTGAATCGACAACAATAATTGTAGTCTGTTTGTTTCTGCCTACTTTCTCGCGTCCTGCTTCAACCAATTTCCCCAAATTTTGTCAAGCGAACTTATTTCGTCTTCATCAGGTTTTGCCCAAATATCATAATGGTATGTCACGTTTTCCCATTTCGGAAAATCTTGTGGGAGTGCCATCCAAGTACATCGCTCTTTTGCAAAGTTATTAAACAAGCTTTTATAGGTTTTTACCTTAACGAACGCCGCAACACGGAATGGAGGGTAGCATAATGAGGTGCGGTTAGTTTGGTTAGTTCTTCGGTCTAACCATAGTCGTTTAGCTTTTTAAAGTTAAACAACCAATACATTCTAACGATTGGAGGTTTTGCATAATGAGTCGTGTCAAGAAATCTGACGGAGCGGTTACTGTCACAGAAAAAAAACAGAAGGGTAAACATTATCCGCGAATCAATTTTGTGTTTTCAAGGTTTACTTTTATTGTAACGGTTTTGCTTGCGAGTTTTATTCTTTTGGGAGCATATTTCGTGTTCCGAAACTTGCTCATCGAACAAAAAGCTTCCACAGCACAGAGTATTTCCAGCTTTTTTGCAAACACTATTGATGAAAAAAAGTTTAAAGCAATAATGAGTTCTAATAAAAAAGATGATTATTGGTACTCTGTTAAATCACAATTGGATGTAATGATGCACGATGCGGACTTGGCTTATATTTACATCATAACACAGGACCCTGACGATTCAAGTGTCTACAGATATTTTGGAGAAGGTTCATCTGCAGACTATGTTGCAATAGATTTGGGAGAAACATTAGACAAAGGGCAGTTTTTTGAATTTATGGAAGATGTCATGAATAACGGTGTTGCCATGACTTCCGAATTGTATACGGCGGGTACTTACGGCGATGTTGTAAGCGGAGTTGTACCTATAATAGGAAGTGACGGACTTGTATATGCTGCTATTGGCTCAGATATTCGTGCCGAGGATATACTGCAGTTGCTGAATAATTTTATGATTATTTTGGCTGT
Organism: Clostridiales bacterium; assembly: GCA_031262335.1. GTDB lineage: Bacteria > Bacillota > Clostridia > Lachnospirales > WRAX01 > JAISHX01. The sequence goes on along the minus strand of JAISHX010000098.1, from coordinate 3,867 downwards.
ACTTGTTGCCTGTGTGTGCTTGCTGATTATAGCGGGGTCGTTTTTCTATATACGCATGGCAGTCGGCAAACCAATTATTGAAATTGCAAATGTCCTTAATGAAATTGCTTTAGGGAATCTGGACGCAGGTGAAACAACGCTCAAACGTGTAAATAACTATGAAACTAATGAAATAATTAAGGCATGCCGCAAAGTGCAGGGGACAATGTCGGAAATTTTGAGCGGAATGGCTAACCTTATTGAAAACCATGCAACAGGCTCCGGCAACTATTTGCTTGACACGGAAGTATTCTCAGGTGCATATAAATCGATGGCAAGCAGTACAAATGAACTTGTGCAAAAATACACTCTTACAATAGACCGCGTTCTTGATACAGTAAAATGTTTTGCGGCAGGCGATTTTGACTCTGTGTTGCCGTCGTTTCCGTTTAGAGGAGCTAAAATTTCTTTTGAATTAGAAAAACTACGTAACCAAATGAACGGTTTAAGTGATGACATAAACGAACTTATTTCAGCTGCTAGCGAAGGAAATCTAAAAAAACGCGTTGATTCATTAAAATACAGCGGGTCATGGAAAACTGCCATTCAAAATTTAAATCAATTATTATCTATCATCGAAACTCCAATCGAAGAATCTTCAGATATTATGGATTCAATATCAAACGGCGACTTCTCCAGAAAAATAGAAGAGCAGTATAGCGGTCAGTTTGAAAGTATACGCTCCTCTCTTAATACTACAGTACAAAATATGTCAGCGTATATCGGTGAAATTGCTGAGGTTCTAAGAAGGATGGCAAGCAATGATTTCGGACAGGAAATATCTGGAAAGTTTGTAGGCGAGTTTAATATAGTTAAGTCGTCTATAAATGCAATAATAGAAAAAATGAATAATGTTTTTATACGGATAAACAGTATTATATTAACTGTTTCATCCATTGCGGATAAAATTGAAGAAAGCAGTCAGAAAATCTATGAAAACACATCAGAAGAAGTAGTATCAATAGGAAATTTAAATCGCAGTATTGCAAGTATTCAAAACAGAAAGGAGCTGAATTTCGCCAATATAAAAAAAGCAGTTGTTATTTCTTCAAAATCAAAGCAAAACGCATCAGACGGAAGTGTCAAAATGAAAGATATGCTTTCAGCTATGGACGCAATAAAGCAATCATCCGCAAATATAAGTAAAATTATTAAAGTAATAGAAAATATTGCGTTCCAAACAAATTTGCTTGCTCTTAACGCCGCTGTTGAGGCAGCTCATGCCGGAGACCACGGAAAAGGATTTGCTGTTGTTGCCGACGAGGTAAGCAACCTTGCGGCACGCAGTCAAAAAGCAACGCAGGAAACAGTCGCTCTTATTGATGAATCTATTACGCGTGTAACTGAAGGCGCGGCAATTGCGCTTGCAACATCACGCTCGTTGGATATGATTGTCGGCGACATTAACGATGTGTCCGGAATAGTAATGGATATAGGCGGTTTGCTCGATGAAGAAACTCAGGAGATTTTGAAAATCGGTGAAGATGTCGGCAATATTTCAAGTGTTGTGGGAGAAAATTCCGCACAAACAAGAGAGGCGTCTTTTGTAACAAAGGAATTAGTACGTCAGGTTAATGACCTTAAACAAATGATATCAATGTTTAAAATTAAGGAATCCATCTGACATAAATATAGTCGGTTAACTTAAAAAGTTAACCGACTATGGTTAGTCTTTAACTGCACCTCATTACGCTACGCCCCTTGCCCCGAATGGAGCGTAGCGTAATGAGGTGCAGAGTATAAAAGAATGATTTTGAAAAAAGAGAACCAAAATAAAGAGAGGAACCAAAATAGAGAGAGAAACACAAATAGAGAGAGGAACTAAAATAAAAAGGGGAACTAAAATGAAAATCGCTTCAATTGTTAGGATGTTTTTAATAGTTAGCGCTGTGTTTGCTGTACTTTCTGCCGCTTCTGTAATGATAACTTATTCCATTATTCGTGTCGAAAGTGATGCGGCGGCAAAACAAGTGCTTTTTCGGGATTTAGGTAAGCAGATTGCCGACGCGTCTGATTTTTTAACAAATACAGCATGGAATTACGTTGTTCTTGGAGATACAAAATGGAAAGACGAATATTTTAATGAAGTAAATAACACAAAAAGACGCGAAAACGCAATAACGGAAATTTCTGCCGTCGGCGCATTGGACAGCGAAGTAGCAATTGCGCAAAAAGCAGTAGACGAGAGTGTCCATCTTGCCGAAATTGAGAGCGAAGCTTTTACATTAGTTGAAAACGGCGAAAAAGATAAAGCAATTAACATGGTTTTCGGTACAGATTATCAAAAGGAAAAAAATGATATAACCAATCTTTTAACTGATTTTCAAACAACGATAAACAGTCGCATAGATAAAGTTGTTGAAGATGCAAAATTGCAGAGAACAATTACAATGTCTTTACTTGTAATTTATGTAATTGTATTTACTTTGTTTTCTGTAATCGGGTTTTTAGTTATTTTAATGAAAATTAAGCGCATAGGCAGTCTTGTTACGGCGTCAGAAAATGTGGCACAGGGCAGATTAAATGTTAATCTTAACACAAGCTCAAAATATAAAGATGAAATCGGAGTTTTGACGCGCAATATTGCAACGATGGTTTCTTCGCTTGATAATCTTGTTAATGAGATGAATACTCTTGCCGTAGAGCAAGACAGCGGAAACTTTAGTTATAAAATAGACTCGGACAAACTTTCCGGGTCTTACAAAGAAGTTGCCGACAGAACAAACAATATGGTTCAGGGATATGTTTCAATTGTTTCTGACTGCATAAAGTGTTTGAAAGCATTTGAACAAGCCGACTTTTCTATTGAAGTGCCGGAATATCCTGAAACAAAAGCACTTCCCAACGCGGCAATGAAAGCGACTGCTTCGCTCAAAAACAGTCTTGTCAACATTTCAAAACAGTTGCACACTCAAGTAAGCATGGCACATGAAGGGCAGCTTGAGTACAAGGCGGACGAAAGTTTGTTTTACGGAGGCTGGAAGAATATTGTTTCCGAATTTAACCGCCTGTTCGATACTATTGCCATACCTATGCGGCAGACTATATATGTTCTTGAAAATATGTCTAAAGGAAATTTCCACAGTAAGTTTGAAGGCGAATTTAAGGGGCAGTTTGCGGAGCTTAAAGATTCTGCGGATTTAATATCAGAAACAATTTCAGATTATATACAGGAAATTACCGATGTCTTAGAAAAAGACGACTTAAGTCAAAATGTTTCCAAAGAATATGTTGGGGAATTTTCAAAAATTAAAGATGCGCTGAACAAAATTATTACTGCTTTCAATGGCTCAATCAGCAAAATTAGTTTTACGGCAGAGCAACTGTCGTACGGCGCAAAAGAATTAAGTCAGTCAACGTCACTTCTTTCCCAAGACTTCAGCAATCAGGCATCTACTGTTCAGGAAATCAACTCAACGCTTACACTGATAAATGAAAAAACAAAACTTAACGCACGCAACGCCGGAAAAGGAAATGAATTGTCTGTAAATCTTAAAGACAATATCTCTGTCGGAAGTGAAGAAATGGAAGATATGCTTAATGCGATGGAGATTATAAAAATTTACTCCGGAAACGTTGCAAGTGTTATAAAAACAATAGAAGATATAGCCCAGCAAACTAATCTTCTTGCGTTAAATGCCTCAATTGAAGCGTCGCGTGCGGGTCAGTTCGGGAAAGGTTTCTCTGTAGTTGCCGACGAAGTACGCAATCTTGCAATTAAGAGCCAAGACGCTGTTAATGATTCACGCGCTATGATTGAAAAAAGTATCAGAAGTGTTGAGGACGGCATGAGTATTGCGACAAAAACATCCGAAGACTTTAAAAAGA
>JAISHX010000224.1 GCA_031262335.1 Clostridiales bacterium | reverse complement strand
TTACAGACGTCAATTTGAGGAGGGCAATTTCATGAAGGCCTATATAGAAGAAAGGGCGATTGAAGTTGCGAATTTCATAATAAGTTCGAACGCAACAGTAAGAGAAACAGCGAAAAAGTTTGGAATTTCAAAATCAACTGTACACAAAGACGTAACCGAACGCTTGAATAAAATAAACCCAAAGTTAGCTAAAGAGGCCCGCAAAGTGCTTGAAATTAACAAATCAGAGCGTCATATTCGGGGCGGGCTTGCCACAAAAGAAAAATACATGGCGTTGGGTGTACTGCGCGAACAATGAAACAACGTGAGAACGCGGGATTCTTCCCGCGTTCTTTCAAAGTTCGTATCTTACTATCAATCTTGATTGACAAGCAAATCTATAATTGTTTTATAAAGCTTTGTGACGTTTTGATTCCAATTGTTGCAAACAGCTACGGCTTGTTCTTTTGCGGGAATTGATACGTTTATTTCCATCATTAAATTTTCATCCTCATATGCTCCGCACTTTACAATATATTCATGTGTGTCATGATTGAAAAAAAGATTGGCAACAATTTCAAAATCCTGTTTTAGTGTTTTACGGTTTTCGCTCACATATTTGATTATTGTGTTCCGAGTTTCGATAGGAACGTATTTTATGAAAATATCCATAGCAACAAGACCGTCGTCTGTGACGGTATAACGTGACTTTGTTCCATCACTTGTTTTTTCAAGATAGCCTGTTTCAACAAGTTCAGACAAGTATTTTTGAATCATATAGTAATTCATTAAGTTTTCCGCCTGAACAAATTCAGAAATCTGGGCGTTAGTCATAGGCAAATCCATTTTATCAATCAAAAAAAGAAGCGCGATTTTTCCCTCTATCTGCTTTGCGTCGCTAGGCGACGACGGAAATAAATTCGGTTGTGACACGCCCTCTATCCCCCTTCCGGCTACTGCCGATAAAATTATACATTATTTTGTCGTTCATATCAAGAGAAAAAATTCCTTTCTCAACAAATCAGACCGAAATATATGTGAAAAATTTTAAAAAACACTTGACAAGCAACTTATAAAGTAATATTATATACATACAACACATAGAAATTAAGTATGTTTTCATAGGAAGGGGATTTTATCATGGCAAAAATAGCATCAAATTTAACTGAACTAATAGGGCATACACCGTTGCTTAGACTTTCAAATTTTGCAAAAAAAAAGGAAGTTAAAGCAAATTTAATAGCAAAATTAGAATATTTCAATCCTCTTGGAAGTGTAAAAGACAGGGTTGCTTATGCAATGATTACTGATGCCGAAGAAAAAGGGCTTATTAAAGAAAATACGGTGATAATTGAGCCTACAAGCGGTAATACAGGTGTAGGACTTGCTTTTGTTGCGGCTGCAAAGGGGTATAGGCTTATTTTGGTTATGCCGGAAACAATGAGTATTGAAAGGCGCATGCTTGTTTCAGCCCTTGGAGCTGAACTTGTTTTGACCTCGGGAGCCGAAGGTATGAAAGGCGCAATAGCAAAAGCCGAACAACTTGCCGCAGATTTTCCGTCGTCGTTTATTCCGCAACAATTTAATAATCCCGCGAATCCGAAAATTCATAGTGAAACAACAGCTTTGGAAATACTTGCTGACACGGATAATTCAATTTCGGCATTTATTGCCGGTGTCGGAACAGGCGGAACGATAAGCGGAGTAGGGCGAGTTTTAAAAAATGCACTCCCTGATGTAAAAATTATAGCAGTTGAGCCTTCAGATTCTCCTGTGCTTTCCGGCGGAAAAGCCGGTCCGCATAAAATCCAAGGAATCGGCGCAGGTTTTGTGCCTAATGTTTTCGATAATAAGATAGTTGATGAGATAATCACGGTTAAAAGTGAGGAAGCGTTTGCCGCGTCACGCGCTGTCGCATGCCTTGAAGGACTTCTTGTAGGAATTTCGTCAGGTGCGGCTATTCATGCGGCAACTATCGTTGCCCGGCGTTCAGAATATGAAAATAAAAACATTGTCGTTCTTTTGCCGGATACAGGCGAAAGATATTTATCAACATCTTTGTTTTCGGGAAACTAAAATATAATAGGGGACAAGTGAAAAATATTTCACTTTAGTCCCCTTATTGCATTTTTAGTGCTATCCAAATAAAACTTTATATATCATATTAGCGGGATAATTGTACGACTGTTTCAACATGATTTGTGCGCGGAAACATGTCATGAATACGCACTTTTTTTACCTGATAATCTGATTTCGTAAAGCTCTCCAAGTCGCGGGCAAGAGTTTTCGGATTGCATGAAACATATACGATTTTTTCGGCGTTAAAGTTTATCAGATGCGGCAATACTTTCGGATGTATGCCGTCACGCGGAGGGTCAACAATAATAGTGCCGGGCTTTTGCAATTCGGGAACAATTTTAAGTACGTCACCTGAAATAAATTCACAGTTTTTAATATTATTAAGAGCCGCGTTCTGTTTTGCGGCTTGAATAGCTTCATCTACAATTTCGACACCGATAATTTTAGCGGTGATGTTCTTTTTAGCTAATATTTGAGAAATCGTACCTGTTCCGCAATACAAGTCAAAAACAACTTCCCCTGATAAGTCGCCGGCAAACTCAGTTACTGTTTGATAAAGTTTTTCGGCTCCGCATGAATTTGTTTGGAAAAATGAAAACGGTGAGATTTTAAATATAAGACCGTTTATTTTTTCGGTGATAAAATTTTCTCCGAAAATCAGCGTAATTTTTTCGGGTTTAACTGCATCTGAGGGGCAATCACAAATAGTATGGAGCAATCCTTTTAATGTTCCTTTTAAACTTATGGCGCAAAGTTTTTCTTTAAGCGGAGAAATATCGGCGAGATTGCTTGTCGTTACAACATTTACAATAATTTCTCCTGTAAAAAAAGCTTTTCTTATTATAAGATTCCGTAATGTTCCGGTTTGTTTTCTTTTGTGATAAAAAAAAGCGCCGGTTTCTTTAAAAAATTCCTTTATTGTTTTTGCAATTACGCGGAAATCATCGTCACACATAACACAGTTTGTTCCGTCTGAAACCTCGTAAAAAGAGCCGTGTTTTCTCATACCCACAGCAAGCTCTCCCGCTGTGCCGTTGTCGCCAAAAGAAAATTCCATTTTATTTCTGTATTCAAAAACATTTTCGGCACAAACTATAGGCATATTTTCAAAATTTCCAAAAGTTTCTATTAAATTTTTTACAAAATTTTCTTTGTAAGAAATCTCTGAAGAGTAGTTAATATTACGGAAAGCACACCCTCCGCACATTGGAAATTCAATACATTCATTGTCAATTATTTCATTTTCCTCAAATATCGGAGCATATTTTTTCTTCTTAGACATATATTCTCCTTAAAAATTTAATTTTTTGATTGAAAAAATTTGAATTGTGTATTATAATGATTGTAAAGTTTACATAAAAATTAAGGAGTGTATTTTTGAATGTCCCAAGGGATTGAAGTAAACAGTATTGTTGAGGGCAAAGTTATAAAGGTCAAACCGTTCGGAGCAATTGTTCTGTTGCCGGACAAAAGCCAAGGACTTGTGCATATTTCACATATATCCAGCAAATATGTTCAGGATATAAATGACTTTGTTGCCGTCGGAGATGCCGTAATGGTAAAGGTAATGTCGGTAGATAATGAAAACAACAGAATTTCTCTTTCCATCAAAGAAGCGGGTTCTCAACGTGCTGTTCAGCAAGAAGAACGCCGACCGCGTACTTTTCTTAACGAAGAACGTATGCCGCCGCAATTAAACACTTTTGACGAAAAACTAAAAGATTGGATTAAATCAGCGAATGAGCGACAAGCGGGTATCAATAAAAGAAACAAGAGGCGATAAAGTTGAAAATTGAACGAAATAAGTTGATTCCTTGGGCGATAGCCGTTTTAGTTATCGCTCTAGTTTTATTGGCAGATACTTTTATCGGCGGCACCTTATTCGCTAAAAATTGGTACAACTCTTATGCACTTCAAGCGGAGGCGTGGCTTTCCGGCAATTTGGGTCTTGCGGAGAATTATCCTTGGTTGGAGCTTGTCCTTCTTGACGATAAAGTTTTTGTCAGCTTTCCGCCAACACCGGCGGTTGTAATGCTACCATTTGTCGCACTAAGCAAATTTTGCGGATTGCCTCTTAACGACCACTTAATAGGTCTGGCAGTATTTTGTATTGCAATTTATTTCTGTTTCAAACTTGCCGAAAGTTTTGGACTGTCACAAATAAAAGCGTGTTTTTTTGCATTGTTTGCAACCATTGGCGGCAATATTCTGCATATTGTTTTCTATGCGGGATGGGTTTGGTTTTTCGCACAGATATTAGGCTTTACATTTACTGTTGCGTCATTTTTCTTTGCAAGAAAGCCTTCAAAAATGTTCTTGCCGCCATTATTGCTTGCGCTTGCCGTTGGGTGCCGTCCGTTTCAGCTTATATACGCTCCTGTTGTTGCTTTTCTTATGTTCGATTCGTATGGAATTAAGCTTCTTCCTTTTGCAAAAAAGCTTGCATTGAGCTTAATCCCTGCCGCGGCATGTATTTTATTTTACATGATTTTGAACGCGGCACGTTTTGGCAATCCATTTGAATTTGGACATAATTATCTTCCGGAGCATGTCAACAGCGGCGACTCATACGGACAGTTTAATATTGCTTTCTTTGCAGACAACGTTAAAAACCTTATGCGCTTGCCTTATTTTGAAGAAGGTTTTTTGAAATTTCATAAATTTTCGGGTTCTGCTTTTTACATTGTAAATCCAATTTTTATTTCTTGCCTTATAGGATTTATAGTATACGTTGTAAAGTTGATACGGCATGAACAAAATATTAACGCCTTCATTATAATTCCAATTCTGATTATGTTACATCTGTTTCTTTTATGTTTGCACCGAACAATGGGCGGAGTTCACTTCGGCAATCGTTACACTATAGACGCCGTACCCGCCGCGTTTTTAGGCATATTATTTGCTGTTGCGCCTTCGGCGGAGAAAACTAAACAATCCCGTTTGAACGCGTTTTTAATTGCAGTCAGTATTCCGCTGTGTGCCGCCGGATTTATAATAAACCTTTGCGGCACATTAACATTTTCATATTCCTAATAATTTGTTTCCAAAAGAGGATAACAGCCAAGACATCGAAAAGACTCGGCTTTTCGCCCAATCATACGAAAAGCATCGTTCACATCGTC
>JAISHX010000138.1 GCA_031262335.1 Clostridiales bacterium | reverse complement strand
TGTGTCCTGATTGCTTGGCAACAGACCGTAAAGCCGTTCAAAAGTATTTGAGTTATTAAGATTTATTACAACATCATAATCAGAAAATTTATTCTCGTCATATACTGGCATCACTTGAGTTGAATTTATTACTGACGCAATGTATTCCTCAAATTCTGTCAGCATATATTTTTCAAAAAGCCGACAGAACGATTTAAATGCTTTATCGTCACTTTTACTTACTTTTTCTTCAAAAACCTGTTTTAAATTTGATTCAAACTCAGTCCATGTATTTACTTTTTTAAAAAGTTCATCTGCAAAATCAGGTACATAATGCCCCAATTGCCGATATGGAGAAAAAACATACCCCGATGCTTCCAATGAACGCCAACTGAGGTCAAAGCCGTTAAAAACTCCGATTTTTTTATTTTTACGGAGGTCTTCAAATGACCACGGCAAAAAATCCATAAAGTTTGTCTTTAGTCCGTGTGCCAAATCAAAGCCATTCCCGGTAACAAGAACGCGCATAAAATCTCCCCTTTATCTGTTCACTAACCCTTTATATTATTATAAATTGCTATCGGGTCATTGTCAAACGGATATTTAGGAAAAACCGCCTCACGGCATATAAATCCGTGAGGCGGAATTTTTATAGTTTATTTATATATGCTTACTGATTGTGTCGATTCGTCCCAAACAACGTTCGCGCCGAACTGTTCCAGTACATAGCGTGCCGGTACAAATGTTCTGCTGTTTGTGATAACAGGTGCGCCGTAATCACCTATTGGCGTTCCTATCACAAGAGAAACTGTTTTGTCGCCAAGCGTAATTGTAACTGTATCTGTTGGGTCGTCCCATTCGACTTTTGCGCCGAGAGATTCAGCGATAAATCTTACAGGAACCATTGTGCGGTTGCTTGCTGTATCAATATACGGAGCAACGTCAAAAGGCTGTTCCAAATCATGCGTGTTTTGTGATTCATATTCTGTTGTACCAATATGAACCGTAACAAACAACAATTCCGGAACTTGTCTTACTCCGTAAACGCCTGTTGCATCGTAAGTGTCAAACGTGAATGTTTTACCGTCTGCCGAAAGCACACCGCCAAGATTTTTGGCACCAACTCCGGAATCATTGTATAATACGCCGGAGAGATTTTCTTTTTGTGTGTCTGTCAAGCCGGAAACATCAACAGTTACTTTTGTTGAAGTCTGATAAGCTGATTGTGCCGACGGTGCGGTAACTTTAAATTCAGTTTCAAGAACGTTTGCACCTTCTTTAACAATTTCAACTGCCGCTCCTGTGCCGTCTTTAGAAGCACTGATAACAGAATCGTCCGGTACAGGTGTTGCTGTTGCCGTCGGAATTGCCGGAGGTAGCGGAGGATTGTACGCCGGAGCCGGAGCAGAACCTGATGTTACCGTCACTTGAGTAGTAGCCTGTTTAATTGCTGTATCGGGAAGAGTGTACAAGTTTTGTTCAACATCAAATGTTCCGTTAAAGTTACCGGAAACAACCGTGTTTTCAGGTTTAAGGAATGCGGTTATAGTTGCGGTTGTTCCTGCCGGAGCATCTTCGGAAACACTTATCATACCATTTCCGTTTACTGTTACAAGCGGATTGTTAGTGCTCCATACTATTTCTGTTTGGTCATTTTCGTCTTCGGCAAGAGGCTCAAATCGTTCGGTATATATTTCAACTGTTTGATTTTCGCCCGGTGCAACATTTAATGCCGCCGTTGCCGTAAATGTCTTAATATTATTCATCAAGTCTATTTGTTCTTTAGAGGCAGACTTGCGAACTTCAACCTGAGCAGGTGTAACATCGGAATCCGGCATGCTGACAGTAAGATTCATAGCGTCATATATGCTTTCATCTTCTGCTTGTGCCGATTTTATTGTAAACATATCGTTTGTTGTTGTTACTGTGCGTTCAACTTCCGTAAACGAATTTGCGTCAACAGAAATTTCAAACGTATCAAGTGTAGTTTCACCTACAGAGATAGAAACGTTTCCGTTGAACGGAACATTCCCTTGGTTAGTAACAGTAAAGTATGCCGTTACAGTCGAACCGTCCGCGTCAAGAGAAGTTGTTACTTTCCCGATATATACTTCAGATTTTGAAGCAATTACGGTTTTTGTCAAAATTTCTTCTTCTCCACTCGGACTGTCTGCGCTTTCCGTCCACACTCTAAATCCTACTTCAATACCTTCTATATTTTCAGGCAATTGCAAACTTGCGCTTAAAGTTCTTGTGTCGCCGCCCAACAAATATGAACGTGTTACATCGTCACCAATAAGCTTTGTAAGTTCGTTGCCCGACAAAAGTTCTATTTCCTGTCCGTTTTGTATAGCGAAAGGCTCTGCCCAAATATCTTTAACAGGAATAAGTCCTTCGTTTATGATGTCCGCACTAAACGTAACGACATCTCCGGCAACAGGTATTTCATTGTCAAGTTTAACTTCGCTCGCCTGAAGTTTACCGTTGAGAATATATCTTCCGTAAGCAAGTTCTGTTGTAGAAAGGTCGGTCATGTCCGCCTCAATATTGGAAGACTCAATCTCACCGGATTCATCAATTTCAAGGTCATAGTCTTTTTCTTTGTACTTGACATAGGTTATTGTCAGGTCGTTATCATCATTTACAACAAACGATAAATCGGTGTAGCAAGTTCCGTCAGCAGGAGTAATCGTAATAGGTTTGGACCATCTGTAACTGTCCTCAACAGCAACGGTTTTTTCGTCCATAACAGTGTCGCCTGCCTGAACCGCTCCGTAGTAACCGTTTATATCCGCTGTCGTTGTATAATCTATTACAATTTCGTCGCCGTAGTTGTAAGTTACAGTACCGTCAGGTGATGTAAGACCTGCCGGATTGATAACTCTTACTGCACTTGGGTAAGTTGTTGCGCTATCACCAACATACACATATTCTATATCCTCTGAATTTTGGAAATATCCTGAAACAGGAGTATACTCACGTTTTTCTGTCGGTTTTGAATACGCGCCGCGGATAACTCTTGATGTTGCTTGATTATTTGACTCGGCTTGGGCTGCGTCTTGTTTTGGAGCGTCAGTATATTCCGTCCAAATAAGATAAATTCCGCCGCCGTCTTTTTCCGCCGCAACACTAAAGTCCTCTATCAGCTTTTCGGAGCCGTCGTTTTCGTTGATTTGGTGTTCTATCGCTGTCATTATAAACCCGTTCGGGTCAGCGGCATTTGTTTTGTCTATAATATAAATCTTTTCTTGTGTTCCGGGAACTTCCTTCAATGCAAGGCTATACTTAACAATGTCGCTTATATTCATGCAAACAATGTCGCCGCCGGAAATAAAGTAAAGATAAGTTATATTATTTACGCGTACATATTTCGGTTTTGTATCCTGAATAGCGTTGTTTGTGAGCTGAACAGGAATGCTGAAGGAATTTTCTTCATAGTTGTAAATCTGCATATAAATTTCTTGGTCGGTAGATGTTTTGAGATTAGAATCGGCATCCATAACATAAGTGAACAATGCAAGTCCGTTGTATGTTGTCACATCGGACATTACAACACGCGGGTCATTAAGGTTATTTATAGCCTCAACTGTCTGCGTAACTTTCGTTGTAGGATAACCCGGCTCCAACTCAACAGTATTTACTTCTTCAACAACTTTTGCCGGTACAGCAAGATTAAGCAAGCGTTGTCCAAAGTAACCTGCGTCATAGTTTTCATCTTCTTTATAGTCGTCTTGTGTCTGCCATACAAATTCGCCTGTTATATCATCTTTTTCGGCAATGCGGAAAGCAATAACCGAATAAGCGTTTACTAAGTCGCCGATTGTTGTTGTATCGGCATCGCCTTGAGTTTCTTGATACGGCGGAGTATTTATATAATCTGACTTAGTGTAGTACACAAGCAACCTTTGTTCGCCTTCGTCATAAGAGATTTTGGGCTGACTGTCACCGAACATATCATAAACATTTTCGTGTGAGAAATCTTGTGTTTTTGCACCCGTTAAGTCGCTTGTCCAAGTAATATCAAACGCGTCACTAATCGGACTGCCCGAGAGGTCAAACCATCTGCCGCTTATATTTGCAGAGGATAATACTTCCGCTGATGTTGACCCTGAATCAAATACACGGTCACGGTTGGAGAATGTAACCAAAATTTTATCGTCAACTATTGCGGCATCGGGGTCATCATCCCAAGTGCCATCATCCTCACCGACAAGTTCAGGTTCAGACCAAGTGCTCCCGTTGAATACAGTATAGAATACGCCTAAGCGGTTATATTCATCTCTGTTTGCCATATCATCCGCAAACAGCATGAGCAAGTTTCCGCCACCCAACTCAACAAGTTTCGTCTTTGGATTCGGGTAAACACCTTGTTTAAGTGTTTTGCTGACCGAATCGTTTCCTTCAAGTGCGGCACCAAACAATCTTACATCGGAGCCGCCGTTCCATCCGCCCGCGTAGTTAAGGTATTCACGCGAGGCTACTTCAAAATCATCGGCATTTTCATACAAATAGTTCGTATAAGGGTCATTGACAGATGCCATCAGAGCTTCCGAAACAGCACCGTAATTGCCGTATTCAAAGAAGCTGAAACGCTTGCGTGCTATTGACCATTCTTTCTGAATGAACAAAATTTTGATACCAAAGCTTACATCAAGCGTCACGCCGCCTCTGCCGTTTGACTGACTATTATTGTAGCTCGGTGAGTTAAACTCAAAGTCAAACGCAGCAGCACCGCTGAGATAGACATTAAGCATTTCGACACCGACACCCGCACTAAGCTTGATTTGAGGATATACAAATAATCTTGCATATTCGTCAAAGTAGTCATCGGGCGTTTTGTGGAAAAGCGTAAATGCTTCGTCATAAACCATCGGAAGTCCTAATTCATTAAGTTCATAAACGTAATAGTATTGTTCCTTGCCGCCTTCTGTAATTATATTGCCTGTAAGAGAGCTTCTCTTATATTCCTGACGATACGGGTCTCTGTCTTTTGCCTCAACACCTATTACGGCGGTAAGTTGCCCCATTAAACGTATCGAGGCAAATATCGGTATTCCTATCGGAGTGACATAAGTTTTTGTATTGGCATATTGTGCCGTACCTGTCACCATAAGTGACATAGAATCAAAGAAGATTTTGCTTGACTGTTTAAGACCGCCAAGACCGTCATCAACGTAAGGAATGTCAAACGTAATATCAACGGAAATATCAACACCCCATCCAAAGCTGCTTGTTTCTGATATTCCCGAGCCTGTGGGTATTGAGGCACCTTCTTCGCTTGATGTTTTATCAATAGCGTTATACATTGCCGCGCCCTTGCTTTGTGCAGAGCCGCTTGTTTCAAACAGAGCAGACGCTATATCCGAAACTGTAACATCTTTATTGTTGTCTGCTTGGTCTTTCGGCGGAGCAACATCAGGATGAATTACACGCGGAGTAGAATCGCCGCCCGGAACCGAGCCTAAATATTCCGTTTCTTTAATCGGTATATCCGTCAAAGGATTAGTTGCGTGTTTAACGCTTTGCAGTGTTGCGCCGATTGAAATACGCGGTTTAAGGCTATATTGATTTCTCTCGTCAACAACGTAACTCGGTTTATCAAATTCTTTTGTACTTACGTTTACACCAAAGCTGAATTTAGATTCTATAGTACCGACAATATCAACTTCTTTTGAGCCGCCTGTGAAAGAGCGTACTGCCTCAATCAGTGCCGGCGGATTCCCGAACGAAATTCCGGACGGAAATTCCGGATAAGTGTAAAGAGCAACTTCTTCGCCGTTTTGAGTTTCACGGAGAGATGCCTCAATCCACAAATCATATTTTTCTATATCTTTCCTTGTGACGATATTGTAAGGACTTAACGGATTGCTTTCAAGGTCTGAAGGCAAAGTGAACATTTTTGTCACAGGGTCTATTTTGAGTGCCGGACTTCTCCAAACTTCGGTAGCTCCGGTGTCGCCGCGCTTTGTAATACGCAAGACAGCCGTGTTCGGAGTAACAGGTGCGGTTGCTCCGGCTTGGAATTTAAATTTCAAGCCATAGCTGTACCCTTCGGAAGCCTCAAGAATAGCTGATTCTTTTGTAAAGCCAACAAATTTCTTTGAATACGTTGTATTTGCTGTTAATGATGTCGGGTCAATTGGATATTTAAGCTCTATACCTTTGCTTCCGTCAAATACGGCACGCATTGTATCTCCGACTTCAAGCACTTTTCGTTCAGGTCCGTTGCCTGCTACAGCATAAACAGTATACGAATTGCCGCCAAACGAAACGTTGATAAGATAGTTGCTGCCTTTTGTAATGCCGTATGCACGGAATTGAATATGTCCTGTTGCGTCTGTTTTTCCGACTTCTTTGCCCAATATGCTTATTGTGGCATTCTCAACAGGAAGGTAAATCTTTTTGGTAGTATCAATTGCTTTATACGTTGCCTGAACAATTGTCAGGTCAAAGCCTGATTCGCTTGCACCGGCAACAGATTGTGTATAGTCATAATAAAGCTTATTATCGCCTGTGTATTTTACATCGAAAGGAAATTGATTTCCCAAGAAAACTTGGTCTTGAGTTGAAACATCATTTACGCCGTCATTATTATTATCATGGGAGCCGTCAAGCCAGCGTGTAACAAATCCCGGCTGTGTTATTGACATAATATCGTAGTTATCATTAAACACGGCATTTGGAGTGTAAAACGGCTTGCCGATTTGTGAAACTCCGGCTGTTCCTTCCGCTGTATTTATAATAACCGCGTCTGCTGTATTTGAAATAAAGTCGATTGATGTTTCAAGTGTACGCGCATATACATATTTCTTTGACGCAATATCATAAACTTGCGCACTGCCGACAAAATAAACTGTTGCGTAATCGCCTTTTTGCCAGCCAAGCGCCGCGATTGTTCCTGTAAGGGTGTATGTTGCGGTAAGGTTGTTCGGATATGAGCCTCCGGAAGGATTTATTGTATGAGTTTTTCTCACGTTTCCTTCCGAATCATACACAGTCAAAACTGCTTTTGGTATATTACCAAGTTTTTGCCTGTCGTTTGAACGTAAGCTTTCGTCTACAATTTTACCCGCATTATCTCTGCCGACAACATCATCCCACCTATATCCAAATTGGATTTGAATATTAGGATTTTCATTTTGGGCAAAAACTTTGTCCATATCTTTAATAAAGGTATTGTGTTGTGTTTCGCCCGTTTGTGAGTTAATTACAGCTGTATTGTAAGTTTTTGAACCTATTTTGTACACACCGACAGACGGGTCAATTCTGTGGCTGTAA
>JAISHX010000125.1 GCA_031262335.1 Clostridiales bacterium | reverse complement strand
TAGTGATGCGAACAGTTGTTATGATGTTGTTTTTTCAGAGTTGGGTATTTCTAAGTTACACACTATGACCAAGGCAGAAACTCACTTAATAGAAAGCTCGAACAGCAGTATTCGAGATAGTTTAGCTCGTTTTAACCGTAAAACTAAACGTTTTTCAAAATCTTTTTCTGCACTTAACTATACTTTAAAATTGTTTATTTATAAAGGCTTTTTTTTGAAAGCAATACATTGTTGACACTGCCTAAAGCAAGGAGCTTTACGGTGCGGTTGGTAAATATTTTGGGGGTATATGTATAAAATTTTTTAAATTTGAGCAGACTTATGAAATAATAATAAATTTCCGGAGGTTGCTCATGTTTGAACCATTTAAACAAAAACCGATAAATCTATTTGATGGGATTATGGACTGGAAAACAGTTTATCCGAAACCTTATTCAAAACAAGAAGCTGACCCTTATACCAAAATCAGAATTATTTTAATGAATGGTATTGAAACCGAAGCCACGTTTTTTGGACATCAATTCCATCGTAATTGCACAAACAATGACTTGCGCCGTGAACTTGCTATGCTTCGCCGGATAGAGCAATTACAGCAAAAACATATCAATTGGCTGAAACCGATTGATGAATCACAGATAGAAACTACTATTGGCTATGAACACGTTGCGGTTGACTTAACTGCGTGGCTGGCACAAAATGAGCCTGACCAAAATGTTAAACAGGCGTTGGATTTTGCCTTGCTTGAAGATTTTGACCACCTTTATCGTTTTTCTAATTTGCTTGACCTTGATAAAAATATTCCTGCTCAAATGCTTACCAAAAGTTATGTGGATATTACCCCGGGACGCCCGACTATTGCCGAACACCGCCCTCCTTGCGATACAGTCAGATACCACATTGATGCAAAAACAGCCGATATACGCACAAAGCTGAACAGTTTAATTATAACGGCAGGCGAACAGCAAACAATGAATTTTTATAACAACCTCGGCAACACTTATGACAACGATTACGGCAGAAAGCTATTTCTTGAAATTGCAATGATTGAGGAAGAACATGTTACTCAATACGGCTCATTGCTTGACCCTAATTGCAGTTGGCTGGAAAACTTGCTGATACATGAATATATGGAGTGTTATCTTTACTATTCATTCTATCAGGATGAATTAGATGCGAACATTAAAAGCGTATGGGAATTGCATTTGAATCAGGAATTAGCGCATCTTCACAAAGCGGCTGAACTGCTTGCAAAATATGAAAATAAGCAATGGGAACAGTTTGTACCTGCGACATTCCCCGAATTGTTACAGTTTCATGATACAAGAGATTATGTGCGCCAAGTGTTAGGTAGCCAGATTGAACTTGCGGCTTGCAAAGAAACATTGAAAAATGTAAACGAACTTCCAGACGACCATGGTTATTTTGCTTATCAGGATAAGGTTAATCATAGTGTTAAAGATGTCGAAACACACGTCATAATTGAAAGTCATATTGAGCAAAAAGGTCATGACTACAGAGATGAGTCCAAGCCGAATCCTGTGAGCAGTTTAACTGACAGAAAAAAAGATAATACTGAAATTGCACGAACAAAAATTTCTTAGTATTCTTTATTAGAAAACAGCGAAAAGGGCAATTCCGCCAGGGATTGCCCTTTTTAAGTATACATTTTATGGAAGTGGAAATGTTACAACAACAGAATTTATCACCTGACTTAAAATGGAATTGACAAATTCAGGTATGTATAGTATGCTTAATTTGTATTGACTATATCAAAGACAAGGAAGGAAATTAATATGCGTATTTCAGCTAAAGGGCGGTACGCTCTTGCCGCTTTAATGGAAATATCACGCCGTTCTTGCGCAGGGGAAATTGTTTCCGTTGTCAGTATTGCCGAACATTTGGGAGTTTCTAAAATTTTTTTGGAACAAGCTGTTTCGTTGCTTAAAAAGAGCGGCGTAATACGTTCAACAAAAGGCTCCAAAGGCGGTTATCAGCTTGTTCGTGAGCCGGAAGATATTACTGTATTGGAAGCATTATCAAATATAGAAAATACATTGCTTGAAAAAAATGACCACGATGTTTTAAAGAAGGCACCGATAACCGATACCGCCATTCATAGTGCATTGTTTGACAAACTGGACAAAGCAGTAGAAGATTGTCTTTCCGGAATAACAATCCGCGACTTGATTGACTGCGCTGACAGGCAAAACGATGTTCAGTCTTTTATGCTTAACATATAATCGGTATGTTGATTTTTTATACTGCCCATGATATAATCATCAAGTAAGGAACGTGTTCGGGGGATTGTTATGAATTCTAAATTTAAAGTAAACTATAAAATAGCACCGGAATACAAGAATACTTACGCATCGGATTCTTTTTCATATAATAAGAAATTTTTTTGGTTTAGCACACCTGTGCTTGGAACAGCTTATTTTATATGCGGGATTTTCGAGATGCTTACAGAAGGAATGAACATCGGCACATGGCTTGTTTTTGCTCTTGCGGCATTAAACATAGGCTTTTGGATTTTATATCATATTTCCGGTGTTTTGGAAAATTATAAAATATTTATTGTTGTACAAAGAATATACCTTTATTCGATATTTATTGTTTTGGGTGCAACAGCCGGACTGGACGAAACAAAAATTGCCGTTTTTATGGCATATTTTATCCTTTTGGGTGCATGGCTGTATTTTTTTGAAGGCGTCATTTCTGTAGCACTTTGTTTTTGCTCTTTTTATATATGTGATTTAATTTCAGGCTTTGATGCAAATATTGTGTTTTATACCGGTATGTCTAATATTATTATACTTGTTGCGGCGTATTTTATTTGCAGTAATAGGGCGTATTCTTTTATGAAAAATGTTATCGTGTGGAAACAACAGGTTGAACTTGAGTCTATAAACGTTTCTCTAAGCAGAAGTAATTCCGAACTTGAAAAAATTTCAAAAATAGATGCTTTAACGGGTTTATATAACAGATATTGGCTTGATGTACAGCTTTCAGAACAATGGCGTATCTGTGCAAATGATTGTATCGCCGCAATTATGTTCGATATTGACTTCTTTAAAAAATATAATGACACATACGGGCATCAAAGCGGCGACATATGTCTTAGACAGTGTGCTCAAATTATCAATGCAGAACTGAAACGCAAAACCGACAAGGCTTTCCGATATGGCGGAGAAGAGTTTGTTGTTTTGTTACCTTTTACAAACATTCAGGGTGCGGAAAAAGTTGCTTTGCGTATTCTTGAAAAAATATGCGCTGCCGCCATACCTCATGTGAACGGAATCGGCGGTATTGTTACAATGAGTGCGGGCGCTTGTTCAATGAACACACAAAATGCTGTTCCCGATAACCTTATAAAACGCATTGATGTTGCATTGTATGATGCCAAAAATTCGGGAAGAAATAATTGCAAAATTTCTAAGGAGATGTGATTTTTTGCCCAAAAAAGTTTTAATTGTTGACGATGAAACAAATATAGTAGAAATGATTGCATATAACTTAAAAAAAGAAAGCTTTGAAGTGCTTAAAGCATATGACGGCGAAGAAGCTTTGAAAAAAGTTTTTTCTGAAGACCCCGATATAATATTGCTGGATGTTATGATGCCTGTTATGGATGGGCTTGATGCATGCCGAAAAATCCGTGAAACACGTCAAACGCCAATTATCATGATAACAGCGCGTGCTGACGAGGTTGACAAAGTTTTGGGGCTTGAACTCGGTGCAGACGATTATATTACAAAACCATTTGGAATCAGAGAATTAATTGCAAGAGTTAAAGCAAATTTGAGAAGGTCTGTGCAGCCGCCTGCAAAAATTGAAGATAAAAAAGGACTTGTTTTTGATTTCAATAAATGCGAACTAAGGAA
Organism: Clostridiales bacterium; assembly: GCA_031262335.1. GTDB lineage: Bacteria > Bacillota > Clostridia > Lachnospirales > WRAX01 > JAISHX01. Next base: position 2,507 of record JAISHX010000125.1, on the reverse strand, counting down.
GAACGGTTCTCCGATTGACCTTACACTTAGGGAGTTTGAATTATTAAAGTTTATGTCGGAACACGCGGATACTGTTTTCAGTCGTGAGGAACTTTTGGAAAAAGTTTGGAACTATGAATTTTACGGGGATGTCCGCAACGTTGATGTTACTGTACGCCGAATACGTTCAAAAATTGAAGATAATCCCGAATCGCCGCGTTATCTTTTAACAAGGCGCGGACTTGGTTACTACTTTACATTTGGCAGTGAAACAAAACAATGAAAAGTATACGTTGGAAAGTTGTTGCTCTGTGGCTTGCCGTAAGCGGAATTTCGCTGGCGGCAAGCGGCACTTTTATGACGTTTGCGCTAAACGAAGGCGAGCGTGATGCCGCATATCGTGAGCTTAAACAATATGCCGCACAAATAAAAAATGAGGTTATAGAACCGAATTATCCTGTTGAAAAACAAATCACACTTGAAACTTTTCAGGATTCTCTGCGTATAAATTCACGCGGAAGCAGTACACAGATTCAAGGATTTATTTTGAGTTATACAAGCTTTACCTGTAAAACAGTCGCGACAACGATTACCGACGATGAGCTGCTTTTTCCGGAGCCGCGTACAAAAGTCGTTATAAGCGCAGAGGTTGGCGAATCTGCATTTGAATATAACAGGCGACTTCCGGACTATACTATGAATGTTTTAAAACCGTTTCATGAGTATGCCGAGCCGTATGGTGAATCTGACGATGGAACAGGTCTGATTATTTATGTTCGCAAAGACGCGACACAGTCGGTGGACAAAATTCGGCAAGTCACAGGTATTTTTGCTTTTTCGGTAGTAATTGCGTTTGGATTGACAATAATACTTGGCGCGGTTTTTGCCGGCTCTATTACGGTGCCTGTTTCCGCGCTGACAAAACGTGCCGATAAGCTTGCTGAGAGCGGTTTTTCACGGGAAGTTATTAAAACTTTCCCCGAAATAAAAGTTCGCGATGAAATAGGCAAACTAAGCGACAGTTTTAATGAAATGGCATACGCTCTTGCCGATACGTTATCTGCCATAGAAAACGAGAAAAGTAAACTGGAAATTCTTCTGAATAATATGACTGACGGCGTCCTTGCTTATGACGAACAAGGAAGTCTTATACACGCAAATTATATGTGCGAAGAGTTGCTTGATGTACGCGGTGAAAAGTTTTTTCCGCTTGATAAAGTTTTTTCTGTATTAAACATAACATATGATGGGAATTTCACAGATGTTTTTTCCGAAATTGATATAGAAAAAAGCAGAACAATTACAATAGGTGAAAAATATATAAACGCATCATTCAATTTGTATAGAAGGAAAAATAAAGATATCGAGGGACTTGTAATTGTTCTTTCGGATGTTACAAGGCAAGTCCGCCTTGATAACATGCGGCGCGAATTTGTCGCGAATGTGTCACATGAACTCAGAACTCCGCTTACAACAATAAAAGGCTATGCGGAAACTATCATTGACGGTGCAATAGACGAAAGGGAAACAGCTTTGTCGTTTTTGCATGTTATAGATTCGGAAGCGGACAGAATGACAGCAATAATTTCTGATTTGCTTGACCTATCACGCTTTGATAATAGCCGTTATGACTTAAAACTATCTAATGTCGATTTGACTGAACTTATTAAATCGGTTGCCGCTCAAAATGAAATTATTGCAAAAAAATTAAGCAAGGAAATTATTTTTATTAAATCAAACAAACCGGCATTTGTAAAAATTGATAAAGCAAGGGTAAAACAAGTTATAAATAATATTATTTCAAATTCTTTAAAATATAGCGATAAAGGTGCATATGTCAAAATTTATATGGAAGAAAATGATGACAGTTTTCTTGTGTATGCGGAAGACAACGGATTTGGTATTTCTGAAGAAGATGCCTCAAGAATTTTTGAGCGATTTTTCCGCGTTGACAAGGCTCGTAGTCGTAAGCTTGGAGGAACAGGACTTGGGCTTTCAATTGCAAAGGAAATCATGGAAATACACGGAGGAAATATATTTTGCGACAGTAAACTTGACAAAGGCACTACTATGATTTTAAGATTCCCTAAAGATTTTGATGGTATAGTGAGTTAACTTAAACAACTATAGCGGAGGAAATAATGAGTTTTTTTATAGCCGGATTAGGCGTTGTACTTTTGCTTGTCGTTGCTTTGTCTATTGTATTAAAAGTTTTTGCGGACTTTTATGTTTTTAAGAATGATAGTGATTTTAAGGATTTTTCTGTTACGTCAATTTTTACAGTAATTTACACGATTGTAATTTTTGGAGTTATGTCCTATATGATATATGTTCAGACAGGCTCTTTTGATAATATATTCGATTATAAGAGTGTATTCGGCATAAAAGATAGCGGATTTTTGACTGATTTTGCTGCTAAAATAATTTTTGGCAAAAGTCTTTTAGTTTCTTGTTGCTTAAACACTGTTTATTCTATATTAGGTGTTTGGTTATTATATTCGGCACTCAAAAAATGGTTTGAATTTGAG
>JAISHX010000082.1 GCA_031262335.1 Clostridiales bacterium | reverse complement strand
ACTTATAAACTCAGCCGCTTCTTTTGTTTCATATACATTATCTTTAGGAGAGTAATGACTTACGCCAAATTCTGAAATCATAACAGGAGAATTTTCCGCATATTCGGCATAAAAATCAGAAACAGCGGTAATTGCGTCATAATACTGCTCAGGATTTGTGTAGAGTGTTATTCCAACCCAATCCGCATATGTCGCGCCGGGATATAATGACGTACATTCCCGAATGTATTCCGCCGGAACATTCCAAACAAACGCCGAATTGGGCGAAAACGCGGTAAACGTTTTCTTTGCCATGCGAAAGAAGTTGATATACTCTTTTCGGTCATATTCAGGGAAAACCGGATAGAACTGAACAAAGAGCGGCGTTTTGTAGGCAGCAAAACTCTCCGCCGTTTTTTTGAGCATTTCTTTATCAAATAACTCACCTTCTTTTGGTGGGCAGATTATTATATTTGGAATTTTGCCGCAAGCAATACACGACAAAACAAACTCTTCCGGATAATCCTGCCCAAGATTTATTGAATAAGAATATATTTTGTTGTTAAGACCTGTTTTACTTTCATATTCATCAATACTGCCGAACGATTTATTACTGTAAATTGAGCATCCGGAGTAAATTTCATCAGTTTCGAGCAGAGAATATTGCTCAAAATTTTCCGGCTTTTCGTAAAAAAGAGAAAATCGTGTAAACTCAAGTTCCTGCTTGTCCGTTGGAACTGCTGCCGCTACGTCCGCTGCCATTGTTTTTGATTCGTTGGACATATTGGCAGAACAGCCTCCCGTAAACATTGCTGAAGCTGCGAAAATATAAAGGAGAAAAAGCTTTTTCATTCATGCCCCTCTCTCCCCCCTTATTCAAATAGTTTCTAAAAAAGTGTTTATCCCCTCAAGATAATGTATAAGAAAGCCGCTTTTACTTGTTAATAAATATTTTTTTTCAAAACTTTCATAAGCAATAGATTTTCTTCCGCCGCCGCGTGCAGTTTCCCAATGTTTTTTCAACTTCGGAAACGAAAGAAAATAACATTCGTTGCAATAACTGAACAACACAAGCAAAAAAGCAATTCCTCCCTGCTTGCAAAAATCCTCCATAAAAATTATTTGATGTTCGTGAATGTTTGTAATTGGGAGGCTTTTTGCGGCCGTTTCTTTTGCGTCAAAACAAACAGGATACCCTTGTGCCGCGCCGATGTAGTCTACGGTGCTTTTTTGACCAAAGTACGCTAATGTAATCGTTCGGGCTATATTATCAACTTCTACAGGTGTTATCGGTGTCGGAATCTTTTGAACGACTGCAAGCTTTTTTTGTCGATAGCGTTCATTTGTCATATTTATCATTTCTTCAAAAGAGCTTCCTCTAAGCCCTCTCGTGTCCCACCCCAATGTTAAGCATTTCCTTTTCGCCGTATTTTATTACTTTTTTGAAGGATTTGAGAACATATTATTTACTTCTTCATACGTTTCCTTAGTGCCAATATCGTACCAGATTCCTTTTGCGGTGTATGCAATTACATCTTTGCGCGTGTATAACCATGCCGGAAAATTGCCCGGTGCATCTTTTATTCCGCCGGACGACAAGTAAGTTTTTATAAGAGGAACTGTTTCACGGAGGTATATATACATTGCAGTGACCGCCAAATTTGAAACAGGCTTTTGCGGTTTTTCTACAAAATCGATTATTTTTTGATTTTCATCGACAACAGCAACAGCAAAACGCTTTATTTCTTCGGGGTCGTCAATCGTAACAGCGCATACACAGTCTTTTTTATGTTTTTTGAAAAATGATACATAATCAACGAGCGAAAAATCATTAAAATTATCGCCTGCAACAATCAATAAATCATCATCTAAATTTTCTTTTTCGATTACAAAATCAATATCCCCAATGGCGCCTAAGCGCGTTTCTTCGCTTGTTGTTCCGTCGTTTATTACAGATATATACGCACGGCTTTTTACCGTATTTGACCACAACTCAAATTGTTGGAAAAATTTGTCGTTTGTAACGACAATTATTTTGTCAACTTCTTTAATTTCGTTAATTTGCTTTACTATATAGTCTATCATCGGAGTTCCGTTAATCGGTAAAAGAGGTTTTGGTGTGTTTAGCGTCAACGGATACAGCCTTGTTGCGTAACCCGCCGCCAGAATTATTGCTTTCATTTATTCACGCCTTTCATTAAGCCTGCAAATGGCTTATCATGTCATTATTATACTGTTCCTCGCACCTAAAGGCGGGCGATTCTTGTTGCTATCAAAACTTGATAGCCTTATACAAGCTCCCCAAGCGTGCATTTCCGTGTGTCCTACGGTATAAGAACATTATACAAAATTGTGTTGTATATTGCAATACTCTTTTTGAATTTTCTCAAAAATTCGCTCCTTATATTTCCATTTCTAAAGCCAAAAAATAAATTTCTTGATTTAGGGCAAGAAACGAATTATAATATTTTTCAATTATGATTGTATGGAGGTAAAATATGAAAGAAAAATTCTATATTACAACGCCGATATATTATCCGAGTGATAAGTTGCACATAGGGAACACATACACAACTGTTGTTGTTGACGCAATGGCGCGTTATAAAAGATTACGCGGATTTGATGTTATGTTTCTCACCGGAACGGATGAACATGGGCAAAAAATTGAAAGAATAGCAACAGCAGAAGGCGTTACTCCA
>JAISHX010000024.1 GCA_031262335.1 Clostridiales bacterium | reverse complement strand
CGCTGTGTATGCAACAATTTAAGTGTTGGCATTAAAACAGAATTATCACTCCCGAAAAAGTCATCCTCATATTGATATTGTGTCATAATCCCGACTTTGGAAAACTCAATAGCTGCCTTTTGCCCTGTTCCAAAAGTATATCTAAAATACGGATTGCCGTTTAATTCAACGACTTCCGCGCTTTGCGGGAGTACCGGATAAAAGCCGCAAACCGCGCCGGATTCGTCCTCTATTGGAACGATAAAAGCTGTGTTATATATCATTAAAATTGTAGCAATTCTATATAAAAATTTAGAAGTATCCATAAACTGATTAGGCGCGAATTTTAATACTTGTTTTAAATGTTGTGCGGCTGAACCTGTTATTTCAGGCTCAAGCTTACTGCAGGCAACGGCAAAACTATGTATTGCCGCCCGTGTTAGTTCATATTCGTAAATCTGCCCGGGAGCGTCTGTAAAAACAGGCGAATACCCTGTAAGCATCTTGAAATAATTATCATATTGCGCTGATGTTTCTTTTTTCTTGTGAAAAATTTTCTCAAATATGCCCGTTTTACGCGCCTCCATTTCGTAGGATTTTCCCAATTTCTGAATAATACTTACTTCTGACGGTAAACGCGTCAATCACGGCGACAAAGCCGTCAATGCGTGCGGTTTGGTTGATTTTCACAGGTCTGTACTGCCGCGTTTCGAGATTATGCTGAAACGCAACGTTTAGAAAATGTGCTTTCAGAAGGTCGTTATTTTCGCAAATGAAAAAATTCCCGTCTTTCAAAATACCTTCAAACTCACGGATAACACTACACAAGTTCCACGACTGCTTTACATCGTCCGGCTTAAATCCTTTTGATTCCAATTCTTTAACGAGATATTGAGCCTGCCATCTGTCATATCCGACACGCAAAGGATATATTTGGTATTTATTTCTTAGCTGTAAAAACCACTCTAAAACATCATGATAATCAACAAAATTTTCTCCGGAAAGCGTTATAAACCCGCGCTTTACAAAAGTTTCATAAGGAACGCCATCGCGTGCTTGGCTGACTGAAAGCTTCTCGGAAGGCATAAAAAATTTTACAAACGAGTAAAACTTACCTGATTTTTCAATTACAATGCTTGCGGCTGTTAAATCTGTTGTTTGTGATAAATCCACTCCGCCTACCGCATAGCAATTCTTAAAATCTGCTAAAATTAAATCACTTGAAGAATTTGCAATATCATCATACTCAAATGCGGCAACACTTGAATTTTGTTTCCTGTTACAACATTTGGTAATAAATTCAACTTTTTCTTCATGTGAACCATGCGCGGCGGCTATTGATTCTATTAAAAAATCTTCCTTTAGTGATACCCCGATATTAGGGTTAGACTTTTTTAAGTTATCTAAATTGTCCCAATCGTCATCATCGTCTATTTCATACATAAGCGGCAACAGCCTTCTTTCTTCGCTGTCGCCTTTCAGAAAGCGCGTTGCGCGTGTTCTCAGTTCATCAAAAATGCCGTCTTTTTCAAATCCCGCTGTCGAGATAGTTATAATGAGAGGTTGCTTTCTCGCTCCACAAGCTGATTTGATAACTTTATACTGCTTTATTCCGGCATCGCCTTTCCACGCCGCTAACTCGTCAACGATAACTAAATGAGGGTTAAGCCCGTCACATTTTTGTGGACTAAACGGAAGAGGCTTTATTGAAGTATTCAAGTCGGGTATATAAATTTCATCGCCATTTTTCTGTGTAAGCGCATATAGTTCCGGCTCGGATTTAATCATTTGAAAAAAGTTATTATATACAGTTTTTGCTTGTTGGAGTTTTGTGGCAATACAATAAATTTGCGCTCCGTACTCTTTGTCCATATATGAAACATACGCAATCAAAGCCGCCGCCAACAGCGACTTCCCGTTTTTCCGCCCAATGATAATAAACACTTCGCGCCAAACTCTAAGACCGTCACAATCTACAATCCCAAAAATCGCTGAAACCGCCGACTTCTGCCATAATTCAAGCTTCAGCAAGTCTTTGCGTCCCTCGCAATGGTGACAAAAATTTTCAATAAATTTTATAGCCTTATCCGCTTTGCGCTTATCAAAAATATACTTCCCATTTTGAATACCGTCCGTAATTATTTTGTAAATTGATTTTATCCATTTACCTACAATAATTTCTTTTTTTTGAATCTTGTTATAGTATTCAAAGATGTAATTTTCACTCACCGCGCATCAGCGCAAGTAATTTGCTTTCCTTTCGCTCTTCCGGAGGGCATAGGCGTGCAAGCTGTCCGATTATTGTCGCAAGATTTTTAGTCATTGATATATGAATTTTAACTGATTCGCTTTGTTTGACACCGTTTTGGTTTTCTCCGTTTTGATATTCTTCTGTATATCCGGTTGTATTTATTATTTCTTCAAGCTCCGAAAGAGAAACGGACAGAAACGCGGCGCGTTCAATAAGACTTGAAACAATTCTCAACTTATTTCCATCTAAGCTTCTGAAATTTTTTTTAAGCCGGGAGATTTCTTTTTTAATCTTTTCTTCTTTTGTTTGTTCCGTCTTTTCTGCCACAAAAACGCCTCCTTTTGGGCTACCCCCCCTTATCCAGTACCTAATTTTCTACGCACTCACCGCATATAGGGATTTGAATTATTCCGCACAAGTTTTTATAAGGGGTGTAGTGTCCCGTAAGAATCTATGCGATATCGCGCTGTTTTGTTGTTGCCCTGATGCTCCGCGTTATGACATTCTTGACATAGTGATTCTAAATTGTCCCAATTAAGCGATACGGAAAAATTGTTAATGTTTTTTGCTGTTAGGTACTCCTTGTGATGGACTATCTTCGCGACTGTCACCTTGCCGGATTTTAAACAGCGTTCGCATAGATAGTTCTTGCTTGCAAGGAAGCCTTGTCGGCAGGCATGCCATTCCGGGGAGGAGTAAAATTTTCTTGCCCAATGTTTCATGGTTTCTCCTTACAACAATTAAAAAGAGCAAATGTCAGGGGGTGAACATTCGCTCTTAAAAATTTCACAATACTATTATAGCATGGTTATATGTGCATTTTAGTGATTTGTTTCAAAGGGATATTCTTTTCACGAAGCCGTTGGCGGAAATCGTCCTTGCT
>JAISHX010000011.1 GCA_031262335.1 Clostridiales bacterium | reverse complement strand
GACTTTTCAAATTCGGCGCAAAAAGATACCGCAATAACACAGCAAGTTGCGGCTAACGCAGAACAATTTGCCAATCAGGCTGAAGTGCTTAAAGAAATTGCAAGCAGATTCAGTTTGCGCTCATAAAAAAAGAAAAATCTTGCGGTTTGTGCCGTAAGATTTTTCTTTTTATTTTTTGCAAGCCCAGTCAATTTCACAAATAAATTCTTTGCCGTAAAGATATGAAAGAAATCCGTTTTTTTCATTAAAGACAATTTTTCGGCAATGCAATAATTGAAAAGGCAAGTTGTCATTTGCGCCGTACTTTTTATCACCAAAAATCGGAAAACCCGCTGACGAAAGATGAACCCTTATTTGATGAGTTCGTCCCGTAACCAATTTTATCTCTAACAGAGAACAATCTTTGCTTGAAAAAACAGGCACAACCTCTGTTTCGGAGTTTTTGCCGTCTTCAGTAATAAAAACTTTGTTCAAACCGATATTTTTTTCAAGTCGGGCATTTATTGAAAAGCTTTTTGTAACTTCGCCGTGTACAAGCGCGTAATAGTATTTGTCAATTGTACGGTTTTTCAGCATTTTGGACGCACATTGAGCAGCCGGAAGATTTTTTGCTAAAATAACTATTCCGGACGTATTTCTGTCCAAACGATTAACGGCAACCGGCGAAAAATCACCGCTATGAAAATAAGCACGCGCACGTTCGGTAACGGAATCTTCTTCGGGAAACGACGGGTGAGTTAAAAGTCCGGCAGGTTTGTTACATAAAATAATATTTTCGTCTTCAAATATAATGTCGATATTTCCTTGTGTGATTGGGGCGGATTTTTCTTGTATAAATGATTGCTCTGTCGTTTCTGAAATAAAAACCGAAACTTCGTCACCTTCCTGAATAATTTCTGCTCCTGTGGCTTTTTTTTTATTTAATTTTATAGTTTTTTTTCGTAATAACTTATAAATCAGTGATTTCGGAATTGCGTTGTATTTTCGTAATAAAAACTTGTCAAGCCTTTGATTTGCAGAAAAAGCGTCGATTGTAAAGCTACTCATTATTTGCTCCGGTTGTTTTCCAGATTAAATAAGAATTCATGAAAAGGTCTACCGCACCGTCCATTACCGCACCGATATTGCCTGTTTCGGCATCTGTGCGGTGGTCTTTTACCATGCTGTACGGGTGAAAAACATATGACCGAATTTGACTTGACCAGCCTATATCTTTTACTTCGCCGCGAACACCGCTTATTTTTTCTGTTTGTTCGGCACGTTTTGTTTCCAAGAGCTTAGCTTTTAACATTTTCATTGCTCTGTCTTTATTTTGAAATTGAGAACGCTCGTTTTGGCATTGAACAACAATATTTGTCGGAATATGCGTAATTCTTATTGCGGATTCTGTTTTGTTGACGTGCTGTCCTCCTGCTCCGCTTGAACGATAAGTGTCGATTCTCAATTCTTCGGGATTTATTTCTACTTCAATAGAATCGTCAAGTTCGGGCATGACATCACATGACGCAAATGAAGTATGCCTCCTGCCGGAAGAGTCAAACGGAGAAATTCTGACAAGCCGATGAATCCCTTTTTCGCTCATCATATAGCCGTAAGCATTCTCGCCGTTAATTTGAATTGTAACAGACTTTATACCTGCCTCATCACCTTCAAGCAAATCCAGAGTTTCAACGGAAAAACCGCGCCGTTCCGCCCATTTTACATACATACGAAGAAGCATTTCAACCCAGTCACATGCCTCTGTTCCGCCTGCTCCGGAGTGAAGTGTTATAATTGCATTTAATTTATCGTATTCACCCGAAAGCAGAGTAGCTATTTTTTTCTGCTCATATTTTTCACAAAAAGAGCGGAAATATTCTCTTGCTTCGGGGATAATTGATTCGTCGCGTTCTTCAAGTCCCATTTCCATCAGTGTAAGAACATCGTCGTATTCTTTTTTCAGAGAATCAAATTCTTCAATTTTATCTTTTAATTGCTTTGTTTGGCGTAATACTTTTTGGGCGTATTCCATATCATTCCAAAAATCTTGTTCACTGCTCAGGCTTTCAAGTTCGCGTACTTTTATTGCAGCGTTAGCAACGTCAAAGTGAATCCCCCATTTCTGAGAGCTTTTCGGCGTATTTCCTTGCCTCAAGCTGAAGTTGCTCAAGTTCGAGCATAAAATCAACTCCTTATCTGTTTTTTATCATTTAATCTTTCTTTTAGACGGCAGGTTCATGTCACTAAGGCTGATAATTTGATGTTGTATCAATTATAACAGTGTTATTGGAAAAACTCACATTAAAATCAAAAGCCTGCCCAATATCCCGTAACTTAAAATAGTTATTGCCGTCAATTGTGTATCCTGATATTTTTGCTTTTTCCCCGTTGAGTTTAACTGATGCGGAAGAAATTACAGCTTCTTTATCAACTTTTGAAACTGCGCCTGTTTCACCGCCGACTATAGTATAATCTTCACCGGAAGAAAGAATTATTGTATTTGTACGGGAATTATATATAACAGAAAATTTCTTTTCGGTGTCTTTTAAAACATATGCTAAATCACGCAATTTGAAGAAGTTATTGCCGTTAATATTGTACGCACCGATAGAAACGCGCTGTCCGTCAACATACACGGCGTTGCGACTTGGTGTTGCGACTGCTGTAGAATCGTCGGTTGAAGATTGAGGCGAGTTTATGTTTGAATTTGTTATTTTGGTTTCATCGTAATCTTTGATTTTGTGGTCAACAGAAAACGCCACTAAAGTAGGGTCAAAATACTTACGGAAAAGCATTCCCGTGCTTTCGGTTTTTGTTCCGTTTTCCCACTTGTTTCCACTATCCCATGTTGCGTCAATAATGACCCAGCGATTGTCGATAAAAGCTTCGTTCCATGCGTGGTTAGTTGTTTCGGACAAAATTACAGAATCTGACCAGCCGCTGTCGGCGGAAACTCCAAGCGCGTATCCTGAAATAACTTTTGCGGGAATATCAACGGCACGGAGCATTGCCGCCACCAAAGAGGCATAACCCTGACATACACTGCGGCGATTTTTTAA
>JAISHX010000214.1 GCA_031262335.1 Clostridiales bacterium | reverse complement strand
GGATAGCCTAGTTACTGTACGTAAACTTCAGGAAACACGTGTGGAAGTATATTTCGAAAAAGACAATATTTACACACTCGAGTCCAAGGGTGAATTGCTGATTACTATCATGTCATCGCTGGCGCAGGAGGAGTCCCGCTCTATAAGCGAAGAGTCCTGTTTTTAGGGAACGCAAGAAAATATCAAATTTTGCGGCGAACGGTTCTTGCTAATTCAATGATATGATTTAATATGTAAACATAGCACAAAAAGCACACCGAAGTAAATCGGCGTGCCTTTTCTCTGTTTTTGTTATGAAAATTAATTCATTAACTTAATTATATAGCGACAACTTCGCGAACGATTAAAATGGCAAATATTTTTTTGCAACATATTTTTCACAATCTTTTGATTTAAAACTTTCGGGAATTATACCTTCTTTCAATCCATATTCTATAAGAACTTGAAAAGTGCAAGGTAAACCACGCGAATCTGAAAAATGGTAAATGTTCCATAGATATGATTGTATTTGTTCAGATCTGCACACTCTTTTTAACTCGTAGTTAGAACCTCAATTTCTTCAGAAGTCAATAACTTTGCATTTAACATATAAGTGATGTAACTTAAATCATATAATAGTTTGTCAATTATTCGCTCTGTTTCACTACCGCCGAAAAAGTCTTTAGTAAACCACTCTTGATAATCTGACAAAATACTCTTGTATTCTTCTCGCTCAATTAGATACATTGCATCAAACGATTGACTATTCTCGCGTATATCTTTTAGAATAGCTCCTAAATGCTCAGCGCGTTTTAATCGGGAGTTTGTTTTGTACTGCAACAGAGCAAACAAACCGCCTACCGCAATTGAAACCAATGAAATAACAGTAAGAATCACAGATATAAACGATAACCAAGTATCGACAGTAAACTGTCCCATAAATTTCACCAACCAATCTTTCACAAATCAATGTTCGTAAGTGTATTATATATATCAAATTAACATTAACTTATTGTTTTTTCAATGCTATTTTTGCGCTATAGCGGTTTTCTGAACCTAAAATAACTTCTCTGTTACATTTTTTCGCCCCTGATTGCAAGGCTTTATATGACAAAATCCGCCCAAAAGGCGGACTTTGTCTACAGCCTGTTTGTCACATAGACTCAAATTTATAGCCGACTCCCCAAATCGTTTTAACGCTCCAATTGTCGCCTTCTTTTTGGAATTTTTCTCTGATTCTTTTTATATGCACATCCACCGTGCGTGTATCACCAACAAATTCATAACCCCAAATGTGGTCTAGCAGTTGGTCGCGGGTAAAAACTTGATTAGGGTGACTTGCCAAAAAATATATAAGCTCAAACTCTTTCGGGGGAAATTCCAACACTTCGCCTCTGTAAATCACGTTATATGTTGAAGGATTTATCGTTAAATTCGGGTAAACTATTTGTTTTGAAACGTCTGTTTCTTTTGTTCCGACAAATCTTCTCAAGACTGCTTTAACGCGGGCGACAAGTTCTTTTGCCTCAAAAGGCTTAACAACGTAATCATCGGCACCTAGTTCAAGCCCTAAAACCTTATCAAATGTTTCGCCTTTCGCGGTCAGCAATATAACAGGCACACTGCTGACACGTCTTATTTCTCTAAGCACCTCATAGCCGTCCGCTTCCGGCAACATAACGTCCAAAATCACCAAATGCGGCGCAAAGACTGTAAATTCAGCTATTGCCGCTTTTCCGGAATGTACTTCTTTGACTTCGTAGCCTTCGCGTTTAAGATACAGTGCAATGAGTTCGGTTATGTGCATATCATCATCCACAGTAAGAATTTTAGTTTTCAGCTTTTTCACTATCCTCTCTGCACGCAGATGTTATTACCGCAATTGCCGGAATTTTTTCAACAACAAGTTTTCTTACAGCTTCTGTACCTAACTCCGGAAACGCCACAATTTCACAAGATTTTACGCAGTTTGAAATTAACGCTCCTGCTCCGCCAACTGTGCAGAAGTACACACCGCCGTGTTTTTTTGTTGCTTTTTCGACATCATTGCTTCTGCCGCCTTTACCTAACATGAATTTAAGCCCGTGTTCTATCAAAAATGGTGAGTATGCGTCCATTCTGCCGCTTGTAGTCGGACCGACTGACCCTATTATTTTTTTTGGTGGTGCCGGAGAAGGTCCGGCATAATAAACCAATTCATTTTCAAAAGGAAACGGCGGTTGCTCTCCTGATTTCAGCATTTCCACTAATTTTTTATGCGCCGCATCCCTTGCCGTATAAATAACTCCTGTAAGCAGAACCATTTCTCCTGCTTCAACATGTATATGTTCCTGTAAAGGAAAAACTATCTCCTTTGGCATAATCAACTCCTATTATATTACAACTGTTTTGTGACGCGTTGAATGGCAACCGATATTAACGGCAACAGGTAAACCTGCAATATGTGTTGCAAAAACATTTATATGCACAGCAAGAGCGGTAAGCTTGCCGCCGAACCCCCCCGCTCCTATGTTCAGTTCGTTGAGAGCGTGTAAAAGTTCGTCCTCAACATCTGCCCAGAATTTGTCCGGATTATGTTTGCCTAATTCACGCGTAAGAGCCTTTTTAGCCATAAGCATAGATTTTTCTGCCGTACCGCCGACACCGACACCGGCAACAATCGGAGGACAAGGGTTTTGCCCCGCGCTGCGGACAGTTTCAACAACAAATTCGCGTACACCCTGCAATCCGGCAGACGGAGTAAGCATTTTAAGCGTACTCATATTTTCACTTCCAAAGCCTTTCGGCGCAACAGTTATTTTTACGGAATCTCCTTCAACAATGTCGTAATGAATGACTGCCGGTGTATTTGTTCCTGTGTTTATGCGCCGAACAGGGTCGGCAACAACAGATTTCCTTAAAAAAGAGGTTTCATATCCAATACGCACGCCTTCATTTATTGCTTCGGTCAATGCCCCAGAAACATACACATCCTGTCCGATTTCAGCAAAAATAACCGCCATTCCCGTATCCTGACAAAGCGGTAACTTTTCTTTTGCGGCAATTTCGGCATTTTGAATCAATGTGTCAATTACAAACTTTTCATTGCCTTCTCCCGAGAAACTCTCAAATTTATTAAGAATTTTTTCATCAATATATATATTCGCGGAGGCGCAAAGTTCAGCTACTGCCGAAACAATTATTTCTGATTTTATCTCTCTCATTACAACATTCCCTATTGAAAAACAGATTTTTTTGTATTATACTTCATTTATGAAAAATATTATTTTAACCGGACTTTCCGGTTGCGGTAAAACAACAACCGCCAAAATTTTATCCCAAAAATTAAAAATCATGTACTTTGATACAGATGCCGAAATTGAACGCACAGCCGGCAAGTCCGTCAAACAAATTTTTGACGACGACGGCGAACAAAAATTCCGCAGTATAGAATCTTCGGTAATTTCTTTGCTTTCAGTGAAAAGAGGAGTTATCATATCAACAGGCGGCGGTGCAGTATTGCGGCAGTGCAATATTTGTGAACTGAAACAAAACGGCGTAATATTTTATCTGAAAAAAAGTCCGAAACGTATTCTTGACTGTCTTAAAGAAGATACTTCACGCCCGTTGCTACTGTCTGAAACAGCAGAGCAAAAGCTGTACAAATTATCGTCGTTGTTTGAACAACGTTCACAAATATACAAAAGTACCGCCGACTTTACAATAGACGCAGAACTTCTTTCTCCTGAACAAACGGCAAATTCTGTTATAAAAATATTCGCCGCGTTATTGCCCTGAAATAATGCCACGCAAAGCAAAAACATCATTCATATTTATTTGACGGTCATTATTAACATCAGCGAGGTTATTAACTTGTATATCCCAGCCCAAAATATACCGCCGCAAAATAAGTATATCAAGCAAGTCAACATTCATGTCATTGTTAATGTCGCCGATAGCTTCAGTTTTTTCGGTTACGGCTTTTATATTGAAATTGTAGTTTTTATTCGTCCATAAATAACCGTTCGCAGAACTGTAGCTTTGCCCGTCGTACATTACAGAATAGCTGTAATTTTCAATCGGGACTTTTACTGTGCCGCCTGCCGAAACTGAATATTCCGCAACGACAGCAAATTTACTTCCTGCTTTGCCTAACGGAACACTTTCTTCTAAATTGATTGTATACCAACCCGGATATAATTCTGACGCAACTGCGTCCGGCGTTGATAATGAAACACTTTGCAGAGAATCTTTGCCTGTATAATTCGGAATAACGTAAATTGCGACTTGAGAGCTTGAATTTGCGTTGAAAATTTTTACTTTTGTTAGTTTTTCCCCTGTTTCGTCAACCGAAAACACATTTGCGGCAAAAATTTTAGTTGTGCCGCTGTACCAGCCGTTAAAGCCAAGCTGGTCATGCTCATATGTTTTTTCAGACGCATCAAACGTGCCTACACCGTCAATAACCCAAACATCAGCCGGCGCAAGTTTATCTTCATATGAAATCCAAAAATAGCCGTTGTCGCCCCAATCGTCGCCCCAGCTGTTTTTTACAAGCCACGCACCCGAATTTTGAG
>JAISHX010000213.1 GCA_031262335.1 Clostridiales bacterium | reverse complement strand
ATGAAACTATTTTTGCAAACAACTGTTCACCTGTTTCAAAGATATAAAGCTAATTCAATATAACTTCTCTTGTTTCTTTATCTCTGTTAAGAATAGTTATAAAAAGCTTTGCATTTTCTTTGACATTGGAACTGCGAATTGCATAATTATCAATATCTTTTTTAGTGCCGCATAACATAAGGGCGCTGGGGTGTATATTTTTAATAAATTCTTCTCTTTCCGCTTCGTTTAGTGTCAAAACTTCATTATATACCGCTAAGATTGAATTTCCGTTTGAATTAAGTATATCTTTCACAACTATTGACTCGAAAAGTATTTCTGATTTATAAATTTCATTTTCTTCATGTACTAAACGTATCCTTATTCTATCGCCCGGAAGAAGAATATTGCCTCCCGCCTCCATATATTCATAAGGAATAGTTACTACTTCGGTTCCTTCCGGAAGGTCATATAGCCATTCTGTAGGATATTGCTTTTTATCAGTAAGCTGGTCGCCATATAAAATTGTGCCGTTTCGGATATAGTAGGCGGCAAAATCATGATTATATTGCAGAATGTTTTTTGTCCCGTCGGCAGATTTATATACAAAAAGACCATTGTCCCAATGTACCATATCTTCAGTATATTCTTTTCTAATAAGTGCATATTTTTCTATATTATCTTCTGTTATTGTTGAGAAAGCATTTATGCCTCCTTCCTGTGAAACTTTTGCAACAATTACTGTATCGCGTGAATTTTTATCGACATTATGAAGATACATAAAAGAAATAACTATAACAATTAAACTAATTAAAATTGACATAATTTTCTTGAAAAAATTAGTTTTATGGGGAACATTTTCATTAGGACAATAAATCATAGGAATTTTAATACCTCCCAACTTTTATTTTAATATTTTTACGAAAATTGTCAAGATATTTTTTTCTTTTTTTCGACAAATTTTTTAAATTTTTTGTATAATAAATACCCTGTTGGAAGGAACAGGGTTTTAAACGAAATTTATTGAGCATGTCAGAGTATTTTGTTCAACATAGCTACGTCACACCAAACTAAAGATTGCCATATAATGTTTATAATAACTAAAGGAGCCTGCTGTTATGAACATTATATACCATTATTACGCAACAAAGACACTGGCGCGCAAAGCCGGTTTTGACGAAAAAACCGCACAGCTTTTGGCGCATTTTTCTCAAATGATTGATGACTTTATTTTGCCCGGAATAGTTGTTTTGAACAACCCGCAAGAAGTGCCTCCGGATTTTTTTGTCAGCAATCATTATGCCGCTCCTCTGGGAGCAGACGCGTATGCGTTTCAGTTACTGCCGACAGGAATAGACTTTGTTCAATCGTTAAACGAAAGTTACCGCAAGCACACACTAAGTCCGTTTCACTTTGTTCCGGCAAAAACTTTAGCGGAATGTACATCGTCACGTGCTGACTATCGGGCGGTTGCGGCAAGCTCGCCTTCGGCAACGCTCATAAACAGGCTTGTTTCCGAAAAAGTATCGGCGGCAAAGGCAGAAAAATCGCGTGCCAACTTAATTGCTTTGGGAATGGCAATACATTCATATGCAGATACTTTTGCCCATTGCAATTTCAGCGGTCAACTTGGCTGGGAAAACGAAAGTTTCATTAAAAATGTTTCTATTGCACCCGACATTTCTGATTTTGGCGCAATAGACTTAATCCCTCCGATTGAAGCGGCGGAAATTTACTTTTTTAAATCTATGCCTCCGATAGGGCATGCAAATGTCGGTTATTTTCCAGACTATTCATGCCTTTTCATTGACTACGCATTAAAAAATGCAGAAAACGATTTCTCGCACAGCATTGAAGTGTCACGCTCAAATGCGGATTTTTATGAAACTCCATCACGAAATATTCTGAACTTTTTCCGTGACGTTCTCGGAAATTCTCCTGTTTCCGATGCTGAGTGGCAAACAATTTGGACACCTTTAAGAAACGCACAATCTGTTACCAGACTTGTAAGACCTATTGTTAAACAAATTTTCGGAAAATATTTTCCCGATATTGATTATAATTATGACGAAAATGAATACTTCAACATTTCCGCCTCTTTGTTAGGAAATACATCCGGAATTTTACCGCAGACATTAAATTCAATAAAAAATATATTCGATACGGAGGGAAGAAAAGCCTCAACAGGCAGACTACTTTCTATTGACGGCAGCGGAATGGATGTATTTTTTGAGTTTCAGCAAGCTGCGCATAAATGGTCGGACGATGTTACAGGTGCGACTGTTCCGCCGATTGAGGACTACAGAGCCGGATTACCGCAAATAAAACAAGTATACTCACGCGAAATGAATAACGTCTTAAAGCCTGTCGCGTTGCGTGTAAATCAGCAAGTAACTCCATATCAAGGTCTTATTACAACACAAAATCCGTCGCCGCAACCTCGGCCCACTCCGATTGAACCATCCGTTCCTCAACCTCAGCCCACTCCGATTCAACCGTCCGTTCCTCAACCTCAACCTACTCCGATTCAACCGTCTGTTCCTCAACCTACTCCGATTGAACCGCCCGTTCCTCAACCTCAGCCGCCGAAAGAAGAATGGAAACCAACCTCAACACTTGCCCAGCTTGTGCTTTCAGCGGGATTCACTTATGAGCCGGAGCAAGACATAATAAAATCGACGCATGAAAATGTACAGCGTACTTTAGGATATTGCAAGCTTTATGACCAAACAGCTGTGTTTATAAACTCACTGATAGATTGTGAGCCTATTATTTTCACTTACGGCGAATATGAATACATGCTCGAACTTTGGAAAGGGCAATACGGAATAGAAACAGGCGGCGAAATAGGTTTGTATTACCGTGTTGCTGATGAGCCGCTAACCGAGTCAGAACGGACGCTTACCGGAAAATTATTTAAATGCGTTCCGGACGATATGATGATTAACATGGCGTTTACACTTTATCGCAAAGGAAAAGAATTTATGAAGCGCGGTCCCGAACCGTCATGGTGGCTTACAGGATTCCACTGGGGATTCTTTAGCGAACCTAAACAACTTGTTATGAACGCCGC
>JAISHX010000087.1 GCA_031262335.1 Clostridiales bacterium | reverse complement strand
ACATCGGCAATCTTAATCGGAAAATAAATAACACCGGCAAAGCCGTAAGCAATCTCATCTTTATCAAACACGACATAGACCGTGCCGTCCTCAACAAAGAAGTCCTGCCCGTCATTTATCCCCTTAAAATTTGCTTTGTATTTGTCAACGTCCCTTTTTATTTCTTCGGATAAAGCACTGTTTACCAATTCCGCCCCGTTTACACCCAAAACATCAACATCGCTTATTGTAACAAATCGGCGTAATGTCGGGTTGAAATTAAACGTGCTAACGGCGTTCTGTACAGAAACTACGGTTACATCGCTTTTAAGTAAAAGAGAAACAATATCGTTATATTCCTTAATTTCATAGGAAAACGAGATTTTTGCTTTTTTACCTGCCGTTGAAGAAACAATCTTTTCGAATTCGGCGTTGACAGCGTTGTTAATCTCATCCGCAAAACTACGCGCCGAAAAACTGCTGAAAGCAACTTCCGGCAATACTCCGGAAACTTCTGCTATGCCCGAAACAATCTCAACAGACCTATCGGTCACGCTGTATTGATTTTGAGCATAAACATTATTTCCGAAAGAAAGCGGCATCAGAAACGTAAACAAACAGAAGCCGAGCAATCCCAGTATGCGCATAAAACTCACCTCGCGCCTCACCCTTATCCCGCTTTTATTTTATCACGTTTTCTGCTGTTTTTCAATGTACCGATAAATATGTAATAAAACTGTAACAGACAGACCAAAAAAGCAAGAAGTCCATCACCTAATTATTGGAAATTTTTAGAATACTTCGTCTTGACGAATAGGTATTTTTGTGGTATACTGTTTTTGAGATGGTGACAAAAATGAATGATAAAACCGAAACTTTAATTGTATCTGACGAAAATCACCGCCGTCAAGGTTTAGGGCGATTAATTATTCAAAGAAGTGTAGCTGCAATAAATGTTATAAAATCAGTTAAAAGGATGTTGATATGAAAATATATAACCTAACAACAGTAGAAAACGAAGGCTTTATGGGTAGGCTATATACGCCTGAAACCATATCAAAGAAGTCAGTAATTGTGCTTACCGGTAGCGACGGCGGAATTAAAAACGCGGATTATCTCGCGGGAAGATTTGCAGAGCGAGGGTTTAACGCGCTTTCGGTTGCCTATTACAAGATAAAAGGCGTGAGCCGTAATCTTATCGAAGTTCCTGTTGAGTATATAGAAAAAGCAATAGTTTATCTTAAAGAAAAAACAAATTGCGAAAAAGTTGCTATTTACGGGATTTCAAAAGGCGGCGAACTATCGCTTTTGTCTGCCTCACTTTTCAAGTGTATTGACTGCGTTGTCGCCGTTGTTCCGAATTACTATGTCCCATCGGGTTTCACAAAATTCACTCGTCTCATCGGCGATAGGTCTTCATGGAGTTTTCGCGGAAAACCTCTATCCTTTGTTTCAATTGACGGAAAACTATCAGATATCGTTAAATCCTGCTTGAGAAATGGCGAAGCTAATTACACGGGGTTATATAAAACTGCCACAGAAGTCGGAATACCCGAAGAAGCCGTGATAAAAGTTGAAAAGTCTCATGCCGCAATATTATGTTTATCTGCTTCACATGATACAATTTGGCAGTCGATGCTAGCCGGTGAAAAAATTGTCGAACGGCTTAAAAATATCAAATATCCATATGACTTTGAACACCGGTGTTTTGAGGAAGTGAGCCATTTTCTTTGTCCGCTTCCAGAGAGTTACGATAAAAAATTGAAGTTTATGTTCAAGATTGAAAAGCAACTCCCTGACAAGTGTCGCGAATCGCGTGAAAAAGCATTTGAAATGGCTGCTAATTGGATTGAGAAATATAATAATGCATGATGGCAGCTGATTTGGGTTATGTATCAAAATAGTTTACAAAGCTTAAAAGCGGTGCAAATACAAAAATTGTGGCAAATGGTTTCCGTCAAGTAAAACCTGTTCTTGTTGCGGTGCTGTCAAGGCTGAATTGGCTTTATCTAAACGTACTTAAGAAACCCCCGCCTAAAGAGAGGCGGGGGAGTATGTCACAGTTCAAAGAACGCAATAATGTCTTTAAGCGTCGTTGCCTGAGAGCGGAGTTCCTCAGACGCGGCAGAGAATTGCTGGCAAACAGCGGAATCAGAGTTTACAACATTAGAAAGCTGTTCAACACGCGTATAAATCTCTTTCGTATCCTCCGATTGCTTTTGCGAATGTTCGGCAATTCTCTTTATTAAGATTGCCGAATTTTCGATTTCTGCGGCAACTTCACCGAAAGTTTGGGAGGTGGAACGTGCTTTTTTTGTACCCAACGCAATATGATTTTCAGATTCCTTAATGATAACGTCTGTTTGACGCGCTGCATTTTCACTGCGTTCGGCAAGCTGACGCACGGACGACGCAACAACAGCAAAACCTTTTCCGCTTAAACCGGCGTGTGCGGCTTCAACAGACGCATTCAATGCAAGAAGATTTGTTTGCACCGCAATGTCAGTTATAGTGTCGATTATGTTTGAAATTTTGGCGGACGAAGTTTTTATCTCGTCGATTGCTTCAAGCAAAGAATCCATTTCTTTGGTACATCCTGATGCTTTATTTTGAGAGCTTTCACCTATTTGACCCGCTTTCTGTGCCTCACGGAAAAACATATCGGTTCGGGCGCGGATTTCCTTGAAAAATTCAGAAATAACGCTAAGATTTGCAGCTTGTTCCGTTGCTCCGACAGCAATACTCTGCGCACCGCCCGAAATTTGTGACGCCCCTTCGGCAATATGTGCGGCAGAATCACTTATCTTTTGGATTATATCCCTTAAAGATAAAATTATTGTATTTATTGAAACCTTTACGTTTTCAAACGCACCGACATATTCGCGCTTAATTGAAAGATGCAATTTTCCGTTTGCAATACAGTTCATTATTGCGCCGATTTCTTTGATATATGAGGCAATAGTATCGGAAGTATTATTCGCACTTTCGGCAATTTTAGCAAATTCACCTGAATATTGAGTAGTAATTTTTTGGTTAAACTCACCTTTTGCAATTCTTGCAAGAGCTTCCGAAGTTTCTGTAATAGGTTTCGCAAAAGTTTCCATAAGAGAATTTAAGATTGAGGACAGCTCTTGCCATTCTCCGGAATACTTTTCAGCTTGAATACGCATTTTAAGGTCGCCTTTTTGTCCTGCGTGAACAAGTTTAGACAAATCTGAAGATATACTGCCGAAATTTTCTTTTAATTTTTCGATATTTTCGGCAATGACCGCTTTTTCGCCTTCATACTGCTGCATCTTATACGAAAAATCGCCTTCGCCTAATGCTTTAACAGCATCTACAATATCATATATAAGTGAAATGTGTGATTGAATACTTTCATTTACACTTTCTACAACAATTGCATATGCACCTTCATAATTTTTTGTATTGATAAAATATTTAAGATTTCCGATGTTATGACGATGCGCAAGAACATTTATATCCTTTGTTATAGCACGAATTAAGTCAATAAATTGTACAAATACATCATTAAGGCGTTCCATTTCGTCTTTATATTTTTTATTGCTTTTTGTCATTTCCATATTGAGGTCGCCGGCGACAATCTCTGTTGCATAACCGGTAAGTTTTTTCAACGGTTTATCTACAATTCTATTGATAAAAATATAAATAAATATAAGAAATACAATACATATTACAAATGCAACAACAGCTATAGAAATAACAGGCTTTTTAACTGCGTCATATACAGAATCCAGCGAAATATCAACACCAACCATACCGACGATTTCGCCTGCCGAATTTATTATAGGGCAAAGTCCGAGCGCAAGCCTTCTTACTCCTGCATAATTGTCTGTAAGTTCAAGTGTAGGAGGTGGCACGCTGCTTTTAACAGTATCATATGCTTCCGGCGGAAACTGCTCAGCTGTAGCAATGTCGCCAAATGTACTTATATACTCCATATCATCGTCAGGAGAAGTTCCTTCTGCAATGTACATGAATTTTCCGGTGGGTGCTGTGTCTGTTGTATATACGAAATCGGCTCCGGAACGCTCCTTTATCTCTGTAAGCGCATTAAAAAGCTTGTACCAGTACGGTGTTTTTTCCCCTGATTTTACAATTTCCTCAAAGGCATCCCCGTCAATTGTTTTTGCAACTGTAAATGCAATTTCTGATACTTCGTTTTTGTAAACATCTATCATATTAGTCTTATACGTCCTCAACCATAAGACCATTATAATAGATACGACGACTAAAAAGCCTATAATGAATAACAATGACAACTTAGCACTCAAAGACTCCATAATTTTTCTTCTCATATTATCCCCCTCTATATAGGTTAGTATATTCCTTGCAGCCACCCTAAGTATAGTATAATTTAAAACTTTGTAAAAAGCAAGTTATATTTTTTCGGATGTTAACTATTTTTATATTTTACAAGTTAGGTCTTGCGTTTTATCTGCCTTTGTGTTATCATGTGACTGTTTCGATATTTTCTATCAAAAACCGATAGAACGGGAGGAGAAGATGAACCTTTCTGGTCTTGCATTTCTCAAGGAAGTGTCCCAGTCAATGCCGTTGCTGATTGTGTCATTGCTTACGTTTGGTGTAATCCTTGTAAACGGCTGGACAGATGCCCCCAACGCGATTGCAACGTGTGTTTCCACACGCGCAATGAAGCCGCGTCACGCAATAATAATGGCGGCTTTGCTGAACTTTGCCGGCATTTTTATTATGACGCTTGTAAGTGATAAAGTTGCGATGACTATTTACAATATGGTTGACTTTGGAGAAAATACAAATGACGCTCTTATTGCTTTATGTGCGGCACTTTTTGCTATTGTAACATGGGCAACCGCCGCATGGAAATTCGGTATTCCCACAAGCGAATCACACGCCCTTATTGCAGGACTGAGCGGTGCGGCAATTGCCGTTAATTCCGGTTTTGACGGTATAAACGGCGGACAATGGGTCAAAGTTTTGTATGGGCTTGTTCTCTCTACCATTTTAGGAGTCGGATTTGGATATGGCTGTGTACGGTTGATTGAAATTATATGTAAAAATTTAGACCGCCGCAAAACAAACCGTTTTTTTAAAGGTGCGCAGATTTTCGGCGCAGGTGCAATGGCATTTATGCACGGCGCACAAGACGGACAAAAGTTTATGAGTGTTTTTCTTTTAGGTATTTTTATGACAAGAGGACAACGCAATGTCGATATAGTTGGGATTCCGTTATGGTTGCTTGTCGCTTGTGCGGCTATTATGGCTCTCGGCACGTCGCTCGGCGGAATGAGAATTATTAAAACCGTCGGTATGGATATGGTTAAGCTTGAAAAATATCAGGGTTTTGCCGCAGATTTAGCAGCGGCAGGCTGTCTGTTCCTTTCATCGGTCACGGGATTGCCCGTAAGTACAACACACACAAAAACTACCGCAATTATGGGCGTTGGCGCAGCAAAAAGACTTTCATCGGTCAACTGGGGCATCGTCAAAGAAATGGTTCTCACATGGATTCTCACGTTCCCGGGATGCGGTCTTATAGGCTTTATTATGGCAAAGCTATTCTTGTCTATTTTCTGATAAAATAAAATCAGTTCTGAAATTACAATCATAGCTTAATCTTATTATAATATTTGTGGAGGTGCTTTATGCCGGCAAAAAAAGATAATGATTATTTTGAAATGTTTGTGAGCCTTGCAAAATATCCGGTTCAGGCGTCAGAAAAGCTGCTCAGTGTATTAAAGAACTTTAAAATAGAAAATATTCAAAAAAATCTGGATGAAATCCATTTAATAGAACGTGCCGCAGATGATGAAAAACACCATCTTGTCGCCAAACTCGCAAAAGAGTTTATTTCGCCGTTTGACAGGGAAGATATTATGCACATTGCCGATACAATTGACGATGTAACAGACGCGCTTGATGATATTCTGCTTAGAATATATATGTATCGCCTCACTTCTATACGTTCTGATGCCCTTCCGTTTGCCGAAACAGTTCACGCTTGCTGTAAAAAAATGCTTGTGGTTATTGCCGAATTTAAAAATTATCACAAATCTGATAAACTTCACAGCGGAATAATCGAAATGAATCAACTTGAGGAAATGG
>JAISHX010000169.1 GCA_031262335.1 Clostridiales bacterium | reverse complement strand
GTTTCTCCGAAAACCAACGAGTTTGCGTTTGACAGTGATTATTCAAGCGAGCTGAGCCGCGAGCTTACCGGAATGAACGGCAGTCTTGAAAACCTTAGAAAATTGATTTATCCGGATGATTATGAAGTTTTTCTTGAGCAACGCAAGGAGTTTGAAAAATTCGGTGCTGTTCCTTTTTCGCGGCGTTTGCGAATTATTAATCCGGACGGTTCTTACTCGTGGGTACTTATACGCTCTGCCGTTATTGACCGTGATGAGTTCGGCACACCAACTTTAATTCGCGGCGCATTATTGCTTCTTGATAATGCAACAATAGCCGAAGAGGAACAAAAATATATTCCGATTATAAGTCAAGACAGTTACACTCGTGAGGAAGAAAAGCTCGGAAGTATTTTATTTTCAAACAGTCCGTTTATGTCGGGGCTGTTTTCTTCGGATTTCAAGCCAATATACTTTAATCCCACATTTTTAAAATACTTAGGGTCATCGAATTTAAAAGAAAGTATTAATAATTTCAGTGATATAATCAGTAAACGTATACCGGCATTTCAGCCAAGCGGCGCACGGTCTGTTCCTCTTGAAGACAGACTTATGGCAACAGCAAAATACGGTCATGCCGAATTTGAAACTGTTCTTATTACAAACACAGGATTAACGGCTTTTTCGTGTGTAATGAAAAAGATTACGATAGATGATTCTTTTATTATCGGCGTTTATTTATCAAATGTACAAAAACTGAAAGATGTTGAACATGAAATACTTAAAAAAGATAAACTGCTCAGGGCGATAAACAAAATTGTGCCTAATATTTTGAACGCAGACCAAAAAGCTTTTAATAAAGAGCTTGTAGCTTCTTTAAGAATATTGGGACTTACGATAAATGTTGGCAGAGTATATATGTTTGAGAATCTTAAAATCAATGGAGTTTTACACGCAAAAAAAGTATGTGAATGGTCTACGTTTGTTAGTGAAAGAAAAGACCAATCAAAAGAAATAACCATATGCTATGAAAATTTTGAGCCTGTAAACGCGTGTTTGTCGGAAAAGAAAATTTATGCCGGCGCATCTCCGCTGATGTTGGGACGTGACAGAAAAGCCGTATATTCACTTATTATTCCTTTGTATTACAGAGGAATGTCGTGGGGCTTTATCGGGTTTGATGATTGCCGTGAAAATCATTTTTTCTCAGATACAGAGCGGCAATTACTTGTTTCCGGCGGCGGGTTTCTTATGGGTGCAATACTGCGCAATAAAACTTTTTCGGAAGCTGTTGCGGCAAGAGAAATGCTTGAAGCACGGGAATATATGCTTAAAGAAGTAAATAAAACTTGTATGACTCTTTTTGCCGCCGGCGGAATAAATAACTTGCGGTCTGTTTTACCGTCCGCACTAAAGATGCTTGCACAAGCAATGAAAACGGCAAGACTTTCGATTTGGCGCAATAAAGAAAAAGACGGAACTATTTTTACTGAGAGGGTATTTACATGGCGCGATGAAAATCTTTTTATAGAATCAGATTATCCTATATCCGTAAGCTTAGAAATACCTGCGTGCATAAACGGGGAAAGTTTTTATGAAATAAATGACAGTATAAATTCTCTTGCCGAACGAATTAAAGAACTTTATACAATAAACGCCCCTGATGGGTCGGCTTTTATCGGCACTCTCGTGCTTAACGGCAAGTTCTGGGGATTTGTTTCTTATCTTTTCTTAGAACCGGAAAGAAGGCTCGATGATAGTGAAAAATCTTTGTTTATTCAGGCAGGACTTATGGCGGCAATAAGTATGTCGCTTGCCGAAACAACATAAGGGCTGATTGAGGCGCGTGAAAAAGCAATTGAAAGCACACGCGCAAAAAGCGAATTTCTTTCACGCATGAGTCATGAAATAAGAACGCCGATGAACGCTATTTTCGGCATGATTACACTTGCTCAAAAAACAGCCGATATTCGCAAGATGCAGTATTATCTTGATAAGGTAAATGTTTCTTCTCACCAACTTTTATCAATAATAAATGATGTGCTTGATATGTCCAAAATTGAAGCAAATAAGCTTGAAATTTCTCCGATTCCGTTTACGCTCACAAAAACCATTGAAAATGCGATAAATATTACACAACTCAAATCTTCGGAGAAAAAGCAAAACCTAAATTACAAAATAAACGACCCATTCAATAAAAAGCTTGTGAGTGATGAATTAAGGATTTCTCAAGTGCTTATAAACCTTCTCAGTAACGCTGTTAAATTTACGCCTGTGAACGGAAGTATTTTTGTTAATGTTAGTTTAGCAGAGGAGAGCGGCACGGTATTTCTCATTTTGGAAGTTGCGGATACGGGTGTTGGCATACCGGAAGACTCTCTTGATAAAATTTTTAATGCGTTTGAGCAAAGTGACGGTTCTGTTACACGCAAGTACGGAGGAACAGGTCTTGGGCTTGCAATTTGCAAAAAGATAGCTGAACTGATGAACGGTGAAATTTCTGTCATCAGCAAAGTAGAAGAAGGCTCCGTCTTTAAATTTAGGATTCCTGTTGAGCTGGGTAGCGCTGTTATGATTGAAGAGCAACAAAAAGGCATGTCTTTAAGAAGTATGGGTGCCATGAGTGTTCTTGTTGTTGACGACGTATCAGACACGCTACTGTATATGCAACGAATAATAGGTGAAATTTGCGCAAAATGCGACACCGCCGTTTCTGTAACAGAAGCAGTGGTAAAAATCAAGAAAAGTGTAAGAAATAAATCGCCATATGATATTATAATAATCGACTGGTATCTTGAAAATGAAACAGCCGCCGACGTCCTCCAACGTACGCGGAATTTACTTAATGAAGAAACAATCATAGTTTTGTCGTCGATAGCGGATTTTGCTGATATAAAACAGCAGGTTCAGGAACTTGGACATGTGCATTTTCTTAAAAAACCTGTATTTCCAGAAGATATTTATGAAAAAATACGGCATGCTGCATCTTCTGTTAAAACTGAAGATTCCGAAAGTCATCCCAACTGGAACGGCAAGTGTATTTTGCTTGCGGAAGATATTGAAATAAACCGTGAAATTGTCGCGTCGCTGTTAGAGGAAACCGAAGTCGCATTTGAATTTGCCGAAAACGGTGCGGAGGCTGTTGATAAGTTCAAAGAAATGCCGGAAAAATTTGACCTTATTCTAATGGATATGCAAATGCCTGTTATGGACGGAATAACTGCCACAAAAACAATTCGGAAGATGTCCGGAAAAGGCAAAGAAATTCCGATAGTGGCAATGACAGCGAACGCATTTAAAGAAGATGCGCAGCTTTGCCTTGAGGCGGGTATGAACGGACATATTCCTAAGCCGCTTGAAATTGAAACGATTTATGAAGTCATAAGCAAGTTTATGAAAACAAATGATTAAGTTTTAAATGTGTACGGTTTTTAACTTGAAAAGTTAGCGGTACAGGTGTAATTGCTATATTAAAATTGTAAGGGAGTTTATGCCGGATATGCACGAAAAAACGCATACGACCTTCATAAAACAAGGCGTGATACTTGCGGCGGCGGGGCTTTTGTCACGCACTCTTGGGTTTTTTTTAAGAATACCTCTTGTAAATATATTGGGTGATGAGGGTAACGGCATTTATGGCGACGGCTATACTATATATAATTTTTTTCTGATTTTATCATCGGCGGGATTGCCTGCCGCTCTGTCAAAAATAGTAGCCGCCCGTGTTGCGGAAGGCAAACGTGCCGAAGCACAATTTATATTCAACACCGCGCTTAAATTTTCTGTTGCGGTTGGGTTTGCGGGATTTTTGATTTTGGCACTATTTGCAGGAAAATTTGCTGTACTTATCAAAAATCCCAAAAGTTATTATACAATAATAGCACTTTCGCCGACGATTCTTGTCGTTGCGGTAGCTGCCGTATACAGAGGTTATTTTCAGGGATTAAAAACAAACATTCCGACCGCTGTTTCTCAAGTTGCGGAGCAATTTTTCAATGTCACTTTCAGCATAATTTTAATGCTTTTGTTTATGAAAATTCCTCTTCCGCAAGATAATCCGTTTCATAATGACATAATAGTTCTTGGTGCTGCCGGCGGACAGTTAGGTACATTTGTCGGTGCGACGGCAGGGCTTGCTGTAATTTATTATATGTACAGAAAACGTTTGCCCAAAATTTTAAAATCAATAAGCCAGCGGGCAAGTAAAGCGCGGTTTTCGTCACGGAAAGCCATTATTGAAATTGTCAGTACATCTGTTCCGATAATAGCCGGAACAGCCGTATTCAGTATTTCAAATCTTGTTGATTCCGCAATGGTCAAGGCACGGTTGATTGAGGCGGGATTTTTGCCTGATGTTGCCGTGGCAATGTACGGAGCTTATAACGGCAAATTTGTTACATTAACAACACTGCCTGTTGCCATTTCGGCGGCTCTTGCCACTTCGGCAATACCCAGTATTGCCGAAAGTCTTGCCCGCAACGACAGGCTTGCCGTTGAATCAAAAATAAACGCGGCTTTTCGTTCCGCAATGGTTGTTTCGATTCCGGCGGCAGTCGGACTTGGTGTACTCGCGTCACCTGTTTATAAATTTATTTTTGCCCGTGCACCTGACGGAGCAGGAATGATGTCTTTGGGTGCGGTAAGTGTGATTTTTCTTGCTTTGTCCCAAATTGCAACAGGCTGTCTGCAAGGTGTCGGAGAAATTAAGATTCCGGTTTTTGCGGCGTTCATGGGTGTAATTGTGAAAATACCGCTGAATTATATACTGTGTGCGATGCCAAACATAAACGTCTATGGTGCGGTAATAAGCACGATTGCTTGTTATGTCGTTTCGTCCGCCTGTAATGTATACTTTTTATCAAAAAAATTAGGCGTAAAAATAGATATGTCGCGTTCTGTAATGCGTCCGTTGGCGGCGGCGGCGGGAATGGGAATGGGAGCATATATAACATATGCCGC
>JAISHX010000154.1 GCA_031262335.1 Clostridiales bacterium | reverse complement strand
TGACGAATTAGAGCGTCTTGTAAGTAAAAAGCATTGGACAATTCCGACATACAGCGAGCTGCTTTTCAGCGTTATGTAATACAGATTATACAAAAAAGGGCGGATTTACCGCCCTTTTGTTATTAATCTCAACGTATTTGTGACATAATCGAAGAATTATTGCAAGTCAGATGCTTGTTTTTCGGCATGTTTTTGTGATACTACATCATTTAATTCGTTTAACTGCTTAGAACTAAGCGCATTGATAACGAAATCTTGAGTGATTAACGCCTCTAAGTTGCTTAATTTATAGATTTGAGTACCTTCGGTCAACAAATTTGAAGACGAAAACGAAGCAGCCTTTGATACAGGCATATTTTTATATTTTTCTAATAAAACGGCAGCAGCGTCCGGACGCGTTGCCAAAGCTCTTATTCCGTTAAAATTACTGAATAATATGCTCATACCAATATCAATACTGTTGAATGCGTAAATATCATTATA
The DNA here is from genome assembly GCA_031262335.1 of Clostridiales bacterium. Lineage (GTDB taxonomy): Bacteria > Bacillota > Clostridia > Lachnospirales > WRAX01 > JAISHX01. Next base: position 3,711 of record JAISHX010000154.1, on the reverse strand, counting down.
GAACGGATAAGCTAATACTGCATCAACCAATGTAGCTGTGTCCATTTGTGCAATTATAGTTTCCGGCAACTGAAGCATTTCTACGCGTACAGCATGATTATCCGATGATTGCCATTCACTGCTTGACTTAACTTCATTATAAAAATTCGTTGCGTAGTCGGAAAGGTTTGTAGATGTTGACAAATTTTCCGCACTCACAGTAACTAAAACCGAACACACAATAACTAAAACTACTAAGATGTAGCGAATAAAACTTTTCATAATCTCATCCTTCTATTATACAATGATATTTATAAATTATCTCTATTTTGTTTCCGAAATGTATCTAAGAAACCAATTGAGATTTATATTAAGAGCCTATCCAACAATTCAAATTCGGGGAACACATCTGTTCCGATAAACTCACCGCGAGCCATCATTTCGCGTATTTCGGGGATTGTCGCTTTCCTTGCATCGATAGTTTCGCCTTCTTGCAGCACCACATCGGCTAAATCAAACTCCTGCCGGAAAAGCCATGAATCGTAAAATGTATCCCCGCGCTTGTATGCGGAAAATACAGTCCCGTTTTCGGGCAGTAAAACAATACCGCTTTCTTCTTCCGTTTCGCGAAGAACACCGACAACACTATCTTCTCCGGCAACAACACTTCCGCTCGGAATTTCCCACATACCCGGGAAGCCGATTTTATTAAGCGCGCGCCTTGTGATAAGACATTCGCCCTTGCTGTCTACAATCCACGCTCTAACCACAAGATGAAAATCTTCGTCAGGCAGTTTTATTCCGCGTTTGTGGGTACGACCGGTCAATCTGCGTTCGCTGTCGTAGACATCCCAATATTCAGCTTTTGCCTTATCCAAGCCCATCCAAGACTGCATTTTTGCGTACAGAACAGGCAAAATATCGGGGTAAGTCAGCTTTTCGGGATATGTATCAAAGCCTTTTATCTCTGCCATCTCAAAATCTGCGGGCAACACGCCGAGTTGTTCAATATCGGCGTAAAAAACCTGACCATAGCTACTGCCGTTCGACGTTTTAACCTCATAGTCAAACGCGGGGTTTATATAAAACTTCACCGCACCGGTTTCCTCGCGCAACTCGCGTTTTGCACAGTCGAGCGGCGTTTCACCCGGCTCGATATGTCCGCCCGCTGTTTCCCATGTGTCGCGGTTCTTGTGGCGGCAGTACAGCCACTGCCCGCCGACTTTTCCATCTAACGCAAAAATCACGGTGAAAGTGTAGTTTTTGAGGGTGTTAAGCTCGCGAATGATAACTTGTTCAATTGGTGATTTCATAACATTTCCTCCATCATCTCTCTGATTCGCACCGAACGCTAAGTTTATTTATAGCCCGGTTGAAAATAATCTTAAACAACTTTCTTTTAATAACAAAAGAAATACCAAATTATATAAAACATATTCAACTGAAAAATTTGCGGAATTTTATTTTTGCAATGCTGTAACCTATAAATGCTCCCGACAAATTTAGGATAATGTCATCAATATCAAAGATGCCACATCTAGTAAAAACTTGAATTATTTCAACTAAAATTAGTGTTGCGGCTGTTATTATCAAGAATTTTTTAGTGTTTCCGATAAAGTTTATTATAGATACAAAATAAAAGCCAAAAGGCAAAAAAAGAAGAAAATTACCGACTATATTTTTTATTGGTGTGAGTTTGTTAATATTGCCTAAAATAATACCCCTTATGTAGATAATTATCGTCTTGAATGGAATAAAATTAGAAGATGATTTTATATACTCTATAAGTGTTGCATTTGTTCGATATGACGGTCTTAAAAATAGAACACGAATAAGAATAAATAAGTAAATAGGAATACTAATAATTAAAATTGCTCTAAATATCTTCCTCATATAAAATTACGCCCCTTATAAATTACAATTCCGCCATTTTTTCGGATACTAAAACTAATTTATTGATGATATTGTTACAAATAATAGTATATAAGGAAAAATTTTTATTGTCAACTATTATTCCGAAAATTTATGATAAAATATTAAAAAAAAGTCCGGATTTTGTCCGGACTTTTTTGTTTAAGACAGTTTAAAGAAATTTACCATAGATTTTAAAGTTTCCGATTGAGAGTTTAGTTGTTGAGCGGCGGCGGCAGATTGTTCGCTTGTTGCGGAGTTTGATTGCACAACAGAAGAAATTTGATTTATACCGACTGTAATATTAGCGACATTTTCAGATTGTTTTTCGGCGGCGGCGGAAATTTTTCTAATCATATCGCGAACTTCGTTTGCGCCTGTTACGATTTGTTCAAGCGACAATGCTGTTTCGTTGGCACAGTGAACGCCTTCGTCTACGCAGGAAATAGCTTCTTCGATAAGGTCGCTTGTTTCTTTTGCGGCGTTCTTGCTTTGCACGGCAAGGTCACGGACGGAACCTGCAACAACAGTAAATCCTTTTCCGTGTTCGCCGGCGCGGGCTGCCTCAACAGCGGCGTTTAAGGCAAGAAGGTTTGTTTGTGTGGCAATCTCGTCGATAACTTTGATAATATTAGAGATTTTGCCCGATGAAACTTTTATGCCTTCCATTGCGGCAAGGAGTTTCTCCATTTCTTGATTGCCTGCTTGGGCGGCATCTTTTGATTTTTGACTAAACGCGTTGGCAGAATGAGCATTTTGTGCACTTTCTTTTGTTTGAGCATTAATTTGTTCTATTGATGCGGTAAGCTCCTGAACTGAGCTTGCCTGTTCGGTTGCACCTTGAGCAAGAATCATCGAACTTTGTGAAATTTGCTTTGCGCCTACAAGCACTTGTTCGCTTGAGCCGCTGATTTCGGAGAGTGTGCTGTTCAATGAGCTTAAAATTGTATTTATTGCATTTTTTATTGAAATATAAGAACCTTTATATTCGCGGTCAATATGACCGGTAAAGTCGCCTTTTGCCATTGATTCGAGAAGGTCGCGTATTTCGCGCATATACGATACAGTTGAATCCTGTGTACTGTTTATTGCCTCTGCCATTTTCTTGAAGTCGCCGTGATATTCGTTAGTTGCGCGGTGGGAGAAGTCGCCGTTTGACATATACTCAAGCATAATGAGTGCATCGGCAATTGGGTCTGCCACATTGCCGATAAGACTGTTAAGACCGACAAGCATTTCATTCCACTTACCTGCGTATTTATCCACATTGGCACGCGCCTTAAGGTCGCCTTGAGCGGCGGAGTCGGCAAGGAGGTTAGTTTCGTCAATAATTTCCTGAATAACTTTGCGGCAATTGTCAACAATCTGATTCATACTTGCAGACTCTCCTTTGTATTGCTTAACATTGTAAGAGAAGTCGCCATTGGCAAGACCTTTCATAACCTCAGTCATTTCCACTACTATGGCTATATATTCTGAAGTAAGATTATTTACTGATTCTGTAACTTCGCTATATGCTCCTAAGTATTTTGAGCTGTCAATTCTAAATAAAGGATGCCCTTCATTAATATGGAGGTCAAAAAGGTGAGCAATATCCTGAATTACACCCTGAATACTGCACTTAACTTCAAGAAAACTCCTGCCCAATTCGCCTACTTCGTCTTTTGTGTCTGCTTGAACATTGACATTCAAATTGCCGGCGGCAATATCTTTTGCGGCTTGCGTAATCCTCTTTAATGTTTTTGAGAGTGCATTTGCCTCAAGAAGGGCAATAAGTACAATTACAACAGAAACAATTGCTGCGGCTATGATAAAAATAAT
>JAISHX010000117.1 GCA_031262335.1 Clostridiales bacterium | reverse complement strand
TCTTTTTTATTCATATACTCGCACCTCTGAATAAACGGCGATAGATTGTTCAATGGTCTTTTCGTCTTTATTGTTTTCATAAACTACTGTGTTTGTAAAAAAGCCATTCTTATTGAAATCAATGTCCCAGTCTTTAATCGGCGCAATTGCATGACCTGCTGAAAGGGTAGGAGATGTATTACTTTCTTCCGCAAAGTATTCGTAAAGTGCGCCTTCATAAAAATAAATCCATTCGGCGGTAGTAGTACCATTGGCATTAGACTTGTAAATCACGAGGGCATTTTCGTTGTTTGGAAGTTTCCTCAATGCAAATGAACCGGACGCGTCATTTTGTTTAAGCCTTGCGCGAACAAAATTTATTGCGTCCGTACCGCCGTTTATACGGTCAGTGCGGTAAGAAAGACGCAATCGTGCCGCCGCTCCGGAAAGAATAAGAGCTGCCGCACCTGCCGCCATAATCATTGCCGCAGAAAACGGAGCGACCAGTATTGCTGATTTTCCGCGCATAAATCACCTCGTGTTGTATCCGCTTTCAAAAATATAAGCTGTTTTTTCATTTCTTTCTTGTTCATAGCGGATTTTTTCCTGAGAAAAAGCTTGAACATCATCCGTTAGTTTTGCCGCGGCAAACAGTGCCGCAAACGAAACAACAGATGATACAACAATTGTTATAAGTTTACCGCGTAATTCTTTATCCACAGAAAATCTCCTATCCGATTGAATTCATTATTCCGATGACCGGTATTATTATAGAAAGCAAAGCTGCCCCGATAGTTACGGAGAGGATTAAAGTCAGTGCCGGTTCAGTAAGAGAAATTATTTTATTGAATGATTCTTCCGCTTCTTTGTCAAGAATGTCGGCTGTTTTTTCCAAAATTTCATCAAGCTTGCCCGTTTGTTGCCCGACGTTTGTCATTTTTACAAAAAAGTCAGGGAAAATTTCTGCCGTTTTAAGTGCATCGGAGAGCTGAACTCCTTTTCTTACATCTGCCGCAATGGAACGGAGTTTTTCTGTTACAATACTGTTTTTAACAAGAGGACGAAGGTCGTCAATGGCAGGTGCAAGTGAGGAGCCGTTTTTAATAAGCATAGCAAGACTGCGTGAAAGTCGCGCCGTAATGATTCGTGAGTATATGTAGCGGCTTGGGGGGAATTTGAGTATAAGCTTGTCAAGAGGAATTTTACCTTTTGGCGAACGGAAATAATAAACTGCACCGACAGCACCGGCAGTCAAAATAAGCATAAAAATTATAAAATACTGTCCTAACGCACGCGCAAATCCGGAAATAACACGTGCGCCGACGGGTAACTTTACCGAAAGTGACGCCGAAAGAGAATCAAAAACAGGCAAAACAGCAAGTATTACCGTAAGGATAAGCACGGCAGTAAAACCGCCGACAATAAGCGGGTATGTTACTGAGCTTTTTAACTTTTGTTTTGTTTCTGCCTCTTTTTCATAATAATCCGCCAAGTTGGCAAAAACAACATCTAAAGTTCCGTTTGTTTCTCCAATATTAACCATATTCAGCATGTAATTAGTAAAAACATGCCCGTACATACTCATTGCCTCGGAAAGAGTAAAATCTCTCTGCATATGACTGAAAATTTCTGTTAAAGCCGATTTTAACTGAACGCTTTCAGTTTGTTCAGCAATAAGTTTTACGCCTTCCTGAAGAGTAAGCCGCGAAAAAAACACTACGGACATTTGCCTGCAAAATACAGAAAGCTCTTTTGTCGTAACAATCCCCTTTGAAAACAGTCCAAAATGGCTTGACGGAAAAACAGTTTCCGATAAAAATATAGAAAAATTATTGAGTTCTTTTTTTTCAAGATATTGTTTTACCGCACCGGAATCGGACACGTTGCGATGTCCGCAAATTCTGCGTCCGGTATCATCCGAGGCGCGATAAGTGTAGACAGGCAAAAGGATACCTCCCCATAATTAGTTTCCTTTTATTATTTCGGTAAAAAATGCTTAATACCCTAATATAAGCAAAAATCTACAGCACATAAAAGTCCCTTGTAATATTATACAGTACATAAGGCAGAAATACAATTGTTTTTTCAGTCTTAAAGCAGTAAAAGTGATATGCTCCCGCCTGACAGCAGTTTCCATAACAACAGGCTTGCTATTCTGTTCGTATTCATAGACGAAATTAACAACGAACTGCTGCGTGTCGTTCCCGAATTTGCAAAAAAGAGAGAATCATGACAAAATACGCTTGATTAAATTCATGTTATGCTGTATAATTAAATTGTGAAAAAAATATCAGAAGAGGTGACGATATGCGTTACAATTTTACCGCAAAGAATATGGTTCTTTCTGATTCGCTGAAAGAGAACACAATCAAAAAGATTAACCGGCTTGAAAGACTTTTTCCGGAAGATGCAGAAGTTTATGTTGTATTTTCTGTCGTCAAGCTGGACAGTACAATAGAAATTACAATACCGCTCCAAAAGCGCAGACTCCGTGCCGAAGTGTCAAATCGTGATATGTACATTGCCCTTGATGAAGTAGTTGATATTCTGGAGCGGCAAATGGTCAAATACAGAAAGCGTATAAAAGAAAAGGCACGCCGTGATGTCAGTTTTAAGGAAGAGCTGAGGCT
>JAISHX010000080.1 GCA_031262335.1 Clostridiales bacterium | reverse complement strand
TGTTGAGTATTCCTTCGCCCATAAAAACTCCCCTTTGCTGTTATATACTTCCAATTGATTGCCTTTTTGCTGAAAAATAGCTATCAATTTTTCCGAGAATCCTGCCGCTGAAAGCCCTGACGGCGTTTCGCAAATCAGTTGTTTCTCGCATTTTGCTTCAGGCTCAATTAAACTTACTGTTTCGTCAGAAATAACAGCAAGTCTATTACCTTCAAGAAATTTAACGGCATAAACCATTTCGCCGATGTAATCTGAATTTACGGCAAAAAAACCCGTCGGATAATCAAGAGATTCACTTTTGTTCAAATAGAAGAATTTAATCGTTGACTTCAGTTTCGCACCGGAAATGTCGTAATATACTGTAGCTATGATTCTACCGTCGGAAGAAATCCCGCACAAAGCCGGAAATACATCACCGGAGGGGTCTTTTATTTTTTGTATCAACGTGCCTGAAGAAGTATATACTTTTGTTTCGTAATCGTTGCCTGATTGAGTTATTATACACACCTGCCCGCCTTCGGACACTGTGAAAAACAAAATCGGCTCCTCAGAGGCGACTTCATACATAATGCCATCCTCATTAAAAACAATAACAACTTTGCCGCGCCGTTCCGCAACGGCACAAACTCCACCGTCACCTTTAAGGACAGGCGATGTCATATCATACGCATAGTTAAATTTTTCTTTTCCGTCCGCCGTAATAAACCTTGCCGCATCTTTTGTCGCATAAAAGTAGCCCCTTATATTTTCCGAAGAATAAAACGATGGAACTCGCGCAACATTGTACTCTGCCTCACCGCCGGAAAGTTCAAACACATAACGCCACGTTTGTTCTCCGCCGTAATTTTCATGAAATATGTAGGCAACTGCCGCAATTATAACTATGACAGCCGCCATAACAGCAGCAAACGCCGTTTTTTTCAAACAATCGCACCCCGTTTACAAAATTCTCATTAAAGACGTTGAATTTTTTACGATAATAATATATAAAGTATAAAGCCGCACGGCTCAAATTACAAGAAAAATTCTCTCCAAATTTTTCGAAAGAAGGTGTTTTTTTGAGTGAAGAATTTAATCCTCTGACCGACCTTGAGCAAACCGAAGACTCTGCCCAATATTTGCAAGATACTCTTTTAAACGCGGCAGAGGAAACAGATGAAGAACTCATTGAGCGTACAAAATATAATCCATATACATACGTTTATGATAAAATGTTTAACTGTCCTCTTTGCTTTATTCATTTTGCCGCGTCTGTCGGAAGACATTCCAAAACACGAATCATAAAAATAGACACTGACCTTTGTCCTCATTACGAACCTTTTAATCCGATGTATTACGGTATCATTTCTTGCCCCAACTGTGGGTACACGGCAATGATTTCGACATTTGAGTACCATCTTACTGATATTCAAATGCTTACACTTTCAGAGCAAATACCAAAATTATGTCCGCCAAAAAAATATGACCAAGTCCGCACAATTTCAGATGCAATTGAACTATACAAAGCTGCTTTGCTTTGTTCTCTACTAAAAAAGGGCGGAGATGCCGAAAAAGCCATTCTTTGCTTAAAACTCTCATGGCTGATGCGTGAAGGGAATTTTCCTTCTGAAGAACTTGATTTTGCAAAACAAGCACGCAATACGTTCATGAAAGTTTACCGGAATCTTAATTTTCCTGTGTTCGGCATGGACGAATATACGCTTGCATATCTGATTGGCGAGCTTTCACGCCGAATTGGTGATTATGAAAAAGCGTTACAGTATCTTGAAGTTGTTATTAGGGACAAAAAAACACCTGTCCGTTTAAGACCGCGTGCTGAGGATGTCTACCACATGATAAAAACAGCAATGCAGTCAAAGCAACAGTTCGAGTAATTTGGGCTTGACACCAAAAGTATTTACAAGCTCTGCCAGATTCTCGTTTTTGGCAACACCTGTTTTTACAGCGCGTATAAGCAGATTTTTTGGTGTGTGTTCCGCGTCTACAAAATCCGAAACATCACAGCGATAACCTCTTTCCGCAAGCGCGGCAGTACGAATTGTGTCTGTAAGCAACGCGGCAAAACGCTCCTTCATGACGCCGTGCCGCAACATTTGCGGCATGGCATTTTCATTTATCTGTCCAAAAAGCTCTTGCTGGCAACAAGGCGCACACATAATAACTTTTGCGTCCGCCTTTACAGCAAAAGCAATAGCATAATCTGTTGCTGTATTGCACGCGTGAAGACAAATAACCGCATCAGCTTTTTGCTTAGGAAATTGTTCTGCTCTGCCGCAAACAAACCTCATTCCTGAAAATCCCGAGGTTAATGCTGTTTTTTTACAAATTTCAATTACGTCAGGTTTTATGTCAACTCCCGTTACCTGTATATTTTTGCCTTTTTTCCAAAAATACTCATAAAGCGCAAAAGTGACATATCCTTTTCCGCAACCAAAATCAATTATTTCGGCACCCTGCGGTATAAAACCTTCTATAGCTGAAAGTGACTCTATAAATTTATCAATTTGAATGAATTTCTTTCGCATTTCAGCTCTTACATTTCCGGATTCGTCAGTTACATGCAAAAGTTTTAACCACTCCGAAGAAGCGTCTACAAAGCGGTTTTTCTTGTGGTCATGAGGTTCTGCCGTAACATTGGCAACAACGTTTTCATATACTGTTTTAACCATGCCCTTTTTATTTATAAATGCGGAAAAGGAGCGTTCGCAACGACACGAACAATTTTTATAATCCGAAAGGATTTCGGAAAGTCTTTTTGTTGCGTTGTTTACTGTATAATTTTCATGGAAAACTTTATTATCCTTAAAAAAAGAAAACTGATAGTATAATCCTTCAAAGCTTTTTATTCCGCCACACTTAGGCAAAATTTTTATTTTTGTGAAGTTTCCGCCCGTTTTTGGTGCGGAAAGCGTTATTTCAGCTTTTTCTGCTAATGCAGCATTAAGTTTTTTTGTTAAATCCGCAATTGATTCCATAATAAAAACATCTTTCCATAAATTTCACTTCATGATACAATAATAAATGATTTACTCGAATTTTGCAATACCAAAAATAAGGATGGAGGATAAGACCCTAAAAAAGAAGATGACAAAAAAACAATCTGATAAAAAAATTAAACTTGAAGATTATGTTTACTTACGAGAATTTGAATGTCCGCTGTGTTTTACATCTTTTAAAAATACATTCGTAAAAACTACAAAAGTACATCTTGTTAAAACCGATACAGATTTAAAACCATCCTATGAGCCTGTTGACCCTTTGTATTATGATATAATCTCATGTCCAAGTTGCGGCTATTCTGCTATGAAAACACATTTTAAATATATATCTGACAAACAGCATGATATACTTATGAAAGAGTTTATAAATTCTTGTAAGCCGCAGCAATATCCTCTTATTTATTCTATGGAGCAGGCTGTTGAACGATACAAGTTAGCCTTGTTTTGTGCAACAAAAAAAAGAGTAAAGAACAGTGAAAAGGCAATGCTTTGCCTTAAACTATCTTGGCTAATGCGTGACGCCGGTCTGGAATTTCAGGAAAAAGGTTTTGAAGAGCATGCCTATAATGGTTTTCTTCAAGCATATCAAACTGAATATTTTCCGATGTTTGGTATGAATGAACTTGCGCTGACATATCTGTTGGGCGACCTTGCGCGGCGTTTAGGCAACCTTGATGTCGCAATGCGATATATAAGCACAGTATTAACTTCTAAGAGCGTTGAGCTTAAACTTAAAGAACGTGCGCAAAAGGTGCGGAATTTGATTAAAGCGGCACGGGAAAAGGAAACAAATGAAGAATAAAAAAGAGCGGAATTGCATACCGCTCTTTTTTATCATTTATAAATTTTAAATTTTTTGGAAATTATAAGTTGATAAAGAAACTTCAAGAGCCTATAATAATCGTACACAAGGTTAATTTGTGTTTAATCAACGAAAGATTTTAGTTAATGTCATAAAATTTATTAAGCCCATTCTTTAGTTTGTTTATACGCCAAAACACGCCCGCTGTGCCGCAAAATACCATCACCCAACCTACGACAAAGAACCAGATTATATAAACCGAGTCTGTTCCGGCGATTTCAACGATTCCGCGCAGAAGCGCACCGCAAGTGAGCGTTGCCAGTCCTGAATTATAGAGATTCACGCCGGCACGTTTAAACCCGCGCGAATAATCTCCGTGTACAAGCGTGGACAAGATTTTAATGGCGAATCCACTAATGAGCGGATAGAGGAACATATAATCCATCGCGTCCGAGCGGACACCGTGTCCATAGAGTGCATAGACATTCGTAACGATTACGCAAACAGCGGATGCCGCGAGATAAGGCAACAGGCGTTTTCCTCTATTCATATCCAATATAAACAATGTCTGACACCTCCCGTTCTTTAATGCGTCTGCCGCTGGTGGGGTTGTTGATGACCTCACCCATAAATACCCTCGTCGCGCTGCCTCCGCCGTCAAGATTATAGGCAATCGTGGCGTTTCGGTCGGTGAACACTTTCGCCAGCGCCGTGAGCGATAATCCCTCCGATTCGTCTGTACGTCCGTCCGAAACA
>JAISHX010000065.1 GCA_031262335.1 Clostridiales bacterium | reverse complement strand
AACATTATCAAAGTTATTGATGAAATAGCAACGCAAACGAATCTGCTTGCCCTTAATGCGGCTGTTGAGGCGGCGCGTGCCGGAGAACACGGCAAAGGATTCACAGTTGTTGCAAACTCAGTCCGCGACCTTGCCGTCCAAAGTCAATCGGCTGCAAAGGAAACGAGTGAGCTTATTAAAGAGGCGATAGGCAGGATAAACGACGGTGTTCAAAGAGCCTCCGCAACAGCGGGAGCGTTGTCACAAATAGTGAAAAATTCAGCCGAAGTTTCAAGCGTTATCTCCAAAATTACTGATGCCTCACAGCGTCAGGAGGAATCTGTCAACCATGTAAATATCGGCATAATTCAGATTTCTCAAGTTGTACAAAGCAATTCAGCAAGCAGTGAAGAATCTGCCGCCGCATCACAAGAGTTAAATTCGCAGGCAGAAACATTAAAATCAATGGTCAATTACTTCAAGCTTCAATAATAAAATAAACACACAAACGCCGTCAAATTAAATTGACGGCGTTTGTGTGTTTTTATAACGACTATATAATATTTTCTGCTGTTTGTTCATCAACGACAACGGCTTCGTCAATACTGCTTTGAGTTTCCGGATTTTGCTGAACATCTTCGGCAACTTCAGCAACGTCTTGCTGTGCCGCCGATTCTTGCTCAAGCTGTTCCTTTTCTGCTGCTTCACGGCGTGCCGCGGCGTCTTTTGCTTTATCAATAAATTTCTGTTTACCTTTTTTAAGATTAAAGATTGATACCATTTTCTTTAAAGTTTCCGACTGTGCTGAAAGGCTCTCGCTGGTTATTGCCATCTCACCTGATTTTGTGGAAGTATTTTGGACAACTTCTGAAATTTGTGAAATTCCGGACTGAATCTGGTGGATTGAATCCGCCTGATTTGTTGAGGCAGTAGCAATGCCGGAAATAATGCCCGAAACTTCATTAAAGTCGTCAACAATTTTCTTTAGTGCAACAGCGGTTGATTGGGCAATTTCACGCCCTTCGTCAACGCGTGTATTAGATATTATAATAAGCTCGTTAGCTTCAGTTGCGGCGTCTTGACTGCGTCCGGCAAGATTACGAACTTGTTCGGCAACAACCGCAAAACCTTTGCCGTGTTCACCTGCACGCGCCGCTTCGACAGACGCATTAAGCGCAAGTAAGTTTGTTTGTATAGAAATATCCTCAATAACTTTGTTAATGCGCGAGATATTCTCGGATGAAACTTTAATTTCAGCCATTGCATCAAGCATTTTGTGCATTTCTTCATTAACAAACGCGGCGTGTTCTTTTGATGCAAGTGCAAGGTGGTTTGCCTGTTCTGCGTCTGTTGCGGAGCGGGAAGTATGTTCGCTGATTGTGTCGATAGAGGCGTTAAGCTCCTCAATTGATGCCGCCTGAGTTGTTGATCCGTCTGATAAAATGACAGAAGATTCGGAAACAGTTTTTGCGCTGTCAACAAACTGGTCAACTGATATAATAAACGAGTGGAAAATCCTGTTAAGTCCTTCAATTATTGTGTTGATTGAATTTTTAATAGCATTAAAGTCTCCAATGTAAGGACGTTTTATTGAAACAGCAAAGTTATTGTTAGCCATTTCAGACAAAACAGTGGACATTTCAGTCAAGTAAGACCCAATAGTTTCGCATGTATCATTTACGCAATCTTTCATTTCTTTATAGCTTCCGCTATATTCATTATCTATTCTTATGCTAAGATTACCGCCTGCAAGTTGCGTCAGCGCGTTCATAATATCAGATATAGGTTTGTTTACAGAATCAAGAAGATAATTTAATAATTCCGCAAGAGAACGCCAGCTGCCTTCAAAGTTTGCGGCGTGTACTTTTGTTGTAAGATTACCTTCGGTTGCATTTTTTGCAAGATTCGTAACATCGTTTGAAATTGCTCTGATATTATCAAGCAAGAGGTTAAGTGATGTACCCATGACTGACTTTTCACCGACATATTCTTTTACTTGAATATCAAAGTTACCTTTGGCAACCGAACGCACGCCTGCAATATAATCTTGCATATCAATAAGAAGATTTTTCAGAACTTCATTAAATGCAGCTGCTGCCTGACGATATTCGCCTTCAAATTCAATTTCTTTAATGCGGAAACTTATTTCACCTTCGTCAAACTTTGTGTTAAGCTCTTTGAAAGATTTAATAAGATTATTTACATTTGTCAGAACTTTGGCAAGCGAACGTGAAAGATGACCAAACTCATCTTTATTTTTATTTTCTTCCACTAAATCAAAGTTGCCTTCGGCAGCGGCATCAAGAGTACGAATAAACTTCTTTGCCGGTTTTGTAATAGAAAAAGTTATCAGTATTGAAAGAACAACAACCACTACAAGCGCCACACCGCCTATTGAACCGAAAATAAGAGTTGCTTCGCTAAACTCGTTTTCTGCAAGTACGGCAATTGAAGCACCGTCTGAAATAGATTGTTCAATAAGTTGGTCAAAGCAAGTATCAAGGCTATTTCTTGATGTAACCATGCTCAATGTAAACAAACTGTTTACAGAATTAAAGTTGCCTGCCTGAGCCGCGTCTATTGCCTGATTTAAAAATCCTGAATATACGTTCCAGTTTTCGATTGCTGTTTTTGTTAACGTAAGACGCTTATCGGATTGCACATCGGTAAGGGCGGCATCCAGGTTATTTAGTGACAAACTTACAGCGGCGGCAGCTGTTTGTACAGTTTCAATATCGGTGGCAAGACTTTTGTTATCGGAAGAAGATAGTTCATCCGCCACCCCTTTTATTGTATTGAAATTTTTTGACGCATTATACATATATTCGACAGGAGCTATTGATGCTGTGTTCAGTATACCGGAAAATCCGCTGATTTGTTTCATATAGAAAAATGCTACAAAGAAAAGCGCGACCAATGCAACGATAAACGTGCCGGTCATAGTCATCATTTTCGATGACATTTTAAAATTTCTCATGGAATATTTCCCCCCGATGAATTTAACTTTAAAAAATTACATTACCTAATATAGTTTAACAAAGATTGCCGTAAAAATCAATGCTAAAGTTTTTCTTCGATTGATTTTTTTACTTACCATAGTTACTTAACTTAAAAAATCACCGAATATAGCACAGCGTAATGAGGTTAATCCAAAGGGCTTACCGTGTTGTTTAAGTTTTAAGTTAAACAACTATAGCTCCTAAGTCAACAGATTGTACAAACTTTACGAAAAACGTTTCCGATGCTTTCATGAAAAACTAAATCGGCAGAACAATCAAGAGGAGTTTCGGTTTTGTTTATTAAAACAATTTTCCCTTTTTTGAAAAAGCGTAAAAGTCCCGCGGCAGGATAAACTCCCAAAGAAGTCCCGCCAACGATAAGAGTTTTCGCTTTTGCAATAGCATTTACGGCACCTTCAATAACTTTGTCGTTAAGAGATTCATCAAACAGAACAACATCGGGTTTAACTATGCCGCCGCATTCACACGTTGGAATATTTTCTTGACGAATTTTTTCTATGCCGAAAAATTTGCCGCATTGTATACAGTAATTCCTGTGAATTGACCCATGCAGTTCAAAAACATTTTTACTGCCTGCTTCTTGGTGTAGGTTATCTATGTTTTGAGTTACAACAGCCGTAAGTTTTCCCTCTTGTTCAAGCTGCGCAAGTGCTTTGTGTGCGTCGTTCGGCAAAACATGAGGCATTACAAGTTTTTCACGGTAAAATTCAAAGAAGTCGGAAGTATGATTAAAAAAGAATTGATGAGAGAGAATAGTTTCGGGAGGAAATTTGTACTTTTGACTATAAAGTCCGTCGACACTGCGAAAATCCGGCAAGCCGCTTTCTGTTGAAACGCCGGCTCCGCCGAAAAAAACAACACCGCCTTCATTCATAAGTTTTTTCAGTTCGTTAATCATGCCACACCTGCCTTTAGTTGGATGTTCCTTTTTCATGCAACAGTTTTGAAAGTTCATCCATAAATGAGTCAATGTCTTTAAATTCACGATACACAGACGCAAAACGTACATACGACACTTCGTCCAATTTTTTGAGTTTCGTCATGACAATTTCGCCGATTTCACACGTAGGAATTTCACGCCGCATAGAATTAGCAAAAGAAGATTCAGTTTCGTCAACAAGCTGCTCAATTTGTTTTGATGTAACTGTTCTTTTATTGCATGCGCGGATTACGCTGTTAAAAATTTTTGCTCTGTTAAAAGTTTCGCGGGAGCCGTTTCTTTTTATTACAGTCATTTGAATTTCATCTACACGTTCATAGGTAGTAAATCTTTCATTGCATAATTCACACATGCGCCGTCTTTTTATTGCTTTGCCGTCGTCAACAGTACGCGAATCCGTCACTTTTGTTGAGTCAAGCGCATTGCAGAACGGACATTTCATAATTAAATAATCCTCCGAATATTATGGGCGGTATTTTGCCGCCCGCTGATTGTTCAGCAATCGAAAAGAACTTTTACTGTATCACATTCAACAATAATAAGGTCGTCGCCAAGTTTGCGTACGCAAGACCACGGAATCCGGTATTCCTGTTCTCTGCCGAACACACCGAGAATCCTGCCCGGGGCAGGGATAATCAGTTCACAGATTTTGCCGCAAGTTTCGTCAATATTAAGGTCGGATACAAGCCCGAGCCTGTCGCCGTCGCGTACGTTAATTACTTCTTTTTGTTTTATTTCGTATAATCTCATAAATCCACGTCCATACAATAATTATATCGTATTATATGATTGAAATTTTAACGTTACTCCGCAATATCTTCAAAAAACACGCAATAACGTTTTTTAAATTCCGCAAGGAGAGGTTTTGCCACTTCACGCATTTGCGGGTGTGCGGCAGGAGCTGTCCTTAATTTCATAAAATGCCGCCATTCACGCAAATTTGCCGTCATAACAAGCTCTGTCTTAACGGAATTAGGCAAAACCGAACGCGCCTCTTCGGGTTTTGCACCTGAATCAAGCAATTTAAAATAAGAAATTTCTGCTTCCCGAACAGACTGTTCCCACAATTTTTGTTGTATGCTTTGCTCCGTAAAAAAGCACGGAGCAATGAAAGTAAGTTCACGTCCGAATTTTTCTTGAGAATAATTACAATATCGTGTCGACTCTTGACTGAAACTTGCAATTCTGTGGCGTACAATTTCATGAGAAATTCCTCTGTCAACAATAAATCTTACACTGACGGAAAAATGTTCGATAACAGATTCGTGTCCGCGCCGTATTATTGCAGAAACAAATTTTTCGGCACTTCCGTCAGAAATATTTTGTTCGGACTTGTAGCAAACACGTCCGGCTAATTCAACAAGACGTAAAATTTCGTTATAATCAGTTTCGGATAATATTTCCGCATACGGTTTTATTATATTCAATGTAACACCGTAACAAATAACATTATAAAAGTTTAATAAACTTTAAATAATCTCGTAGAGATTGTTTGCTATTTGTCCCTTTCATTTTATTTCTGCGTTCTTTTCGCTTTATTTGTACGTTCGCTTTGTACTGATTTTATTATAACATGAAAAAGTTCAAAAGTCAACGCTTGAAAATGCCCGATTAGTTCAACATTCTTTGAACTTTGAGCCTGTCTGAAATAGGTGTAAATCGGAGCTATTAGTAACACTATAGTAACACGGTTATTCGATTTTTTCAATCATTTTTGCGGTTTAATGAAAAGCAAATCACGAGGGGAATTTTGACTTTTATGGAGCGGCTTTTGATGGAGATATTGAAAATGCTTTTTCATCACCTCAACAAAATTTTGTTTGACTTTTAGGCAGTTTAGTAGTAATATATTAGATGTATAGCCATATAGCATACGGGAAAATCTAAAATTGGTAAGGGGGACTTACTTTGTTAGAAATAAATGCTGAAAATTGCAATTTTTATGAAATTGCAGATTTTATTTCAAAAAATGAAAGAGTGGTATTGCTCTGTGAAGAAGAATACCACGCCATTACATCTTTGCACAACGACGAATTAGAAAGCCATATGGAATTGCTAGACCTCATTAGATTAAAATATAACGAGATAAAAGATGAGAGTAATATTACAAAAGAAGAGTTTTTTGTACATGAAAATTTTACAAGCCAGACCTCGCAGGTTCAAAAGCTTATTAGATACCTTTTCGGACAAATTGAAAATATGAATATAGTATTTTATGTCGGTATAAGAGGAGATGGGATTGGGTTAAGACCGTCA
>JAISHX010000022.1 GCA_031262335.1 Clostridiales bacterium | reverse complement strand
GAAACTAATCTCTTTTGTGTCGAAGGGATTAAGTCTGTTTTGGAAATCCCAACCGATTATGAAATAAAATACTTTATTCTTTCTGAAAGTTATGCGAAAAAACACAGCACTATAGAGTTCAGCCGCGCACCCGTACATGTTGCCGATGAGAAAACATTTGCAAAAGCCTCAGGCGCAGTTACTCCTCAAGGGGTTATTGCCGTATGCAGAAAAAAAGAAGCATCTATTAAAGACTTCGCTAACGGAATTGTTCTTGTACTGTGCGAAACTCAAGACCCCGGCAATGTCGGCACGTTAGTGCGTGTGGCAGACGCGGCGGGTTGCACCGGAGTCATTCTCACAAAGGGTTGTGCGGACGTATATGGTAAAAAAGCTGTCAGTGCGGCGGCGGCGTCTGTTTTTCGTGTGCCGCTTGTTACCAATGTTGACGCAGACATGACAATTCTGACACTGAAAAAAAATTTCCTTATATGCGGCACCAGTATACGCGGTGAAAATTTGCCATATTCTATTGATTTTACTAAGAATTGCGTTATAATTATAGGTAACGAGGGCGCAGGTCTTTCGCAGAAAATAGAAAGCTTTTGTGACAAACTTATAAAAATTCCTATGCCCGGTCATGCCGATTCTCTAAACGCCGCCGTCGCGGGCGGGATTATTGTTTTTGAAACAGTAAGACAAAGAATTATGTAAAGCATTGTTACTGTTTCCGCAAATGTGTAAAAAAACGGGGCTTTGCCCCGTATATAAACCAAAAAGGAGAAGATTATGACAGAACCGAAAGCGGTAATAACTATGAAGAATGGTGGCAAAATAACTTTGGAGCTTTACCCCGAAAAATCTCCGAATACTGTCGCAAATTTCATTGCACTCGCAAACAGCGGCTTTTATAACAATCTTATATTTCATCGTGTCATTCCCGGTTTTATGATTCAGGGCGGTTGTCCGTTTGGAATAGGCATGGGTGATGCGGGGTATTCAATTAAAGGCGAATTTAGCGCAAATGGTTTTTCTCAAAACGATATTTCTCATATGCGCGGAGTTATTTCAATGGCAAGGTCACAAGATGCAAATTCAGCAAGTTCACAATTTTTCATAATGCACGAAGATTCACCTCAGTTGGACGGAATGTATGCTGCGTTTGGCAAAGTTATTGAAGGTCTTGATGTTGTTGACGAAATAGCCGATATTGAAACCGGCAGAAAAGATAAACCGCTCGTTCCTCAAGTTATAGAAACTGTTCATGTAGACACATTCGGGGAACAGTTTCCGGCTCCGGAAAAAATTTAACGTGCGAAAGGATGCAACAATGATAAGAAAAGCGATTACAGTTTTGTCGGCGTCAGTCATGCTGACGCTTGCGTCGTGCGTCAATAAAGGAGAAAATAAGCCTCTTACAACACCGAACCCAACACCGCCTGTAATAACGGCAACACCCTCGCCAACGCCCTCCCCTACTCCGATACCAACACCTTCTCCCAAGCCTACGCCAATTCCGGCTAAAGGATTGTACATATCCGCGACAATAGCCGGTTCGCGTTATTTTGACTCACGCTTTGAGCTTACGAAAACAACCGACATAAATGCCCTTGTTATTGATGTAAAAGATGAATTTGGAACAATAACTTTTAAAGGGCAGGAGCAGTTTGATTCGCTTGAATTAAGCGAAGCTTACATTCCGGATATAAATACCCTGATTACGCGCCTTGATGAGGCGGGTGTTTATAAGATTGCAAGAATTGTTTGCTTTAAAGACGACGGAATAACAAGAATTCACCCTGATTATGCACTTAAAATGCCGGACGGCTCCGTTTATAAGGAAAAAGCATCCGGCGGAGAATTTATGTGGATTGACCCGTATAATCGTACTGCGTGGGAATACTTAGGCGATGTAGCGGAAATGGCGGCTAAAATAGGCTTTGATGAAATTCAGCTTGATTATGTACGTCTGCCGACAAGCAATGGTGCCGGACGCATTGAATATCCGATAGAGGAAAATCAATCCCGCGCCGATATTTTTATCGAGTTCGGAAAATATATGAAAGAACGCCTGTCGCCGTATGATGTTGCACTTGCCGCCGATGTATTTGCCGGAGTAATATATAGTGACATTGACGCAGAGCTTATTGGACAGAATTATACTGAACTTGCGAAAGTTTATGATGTTTTGTGCCCAATGACGTATCCATCGCACTATGCCGATAATACATTAGGAATAGAACATCCTGACCTTTCACCGTATGAAACGGTTCTTGAAACGCTTAAAATTTCTAATGAAAAACTTGATGCCGAAAAAAAGGCAGGAGCGGAAGTTGCGAATATCCGCCCTTGGTTGCAGGATTTTTCCGCTACATGGCTCAATTTCTGGCAACCGTACGGCGGTGAGCAATTATCAGACCAGATTCGCGCAGCAACAGATTGCGGAATTAACGAATACATGTTATGGGACCCGAAAAATAATTTTGACGGTTTCCGTGAGTTGGTGGGGCAACCTTATGAATAAAATAGCGTATGACGAAAATAAAATAAAAATAATGGCAAAACTTGCCGTTTATGATAAACGTACAAGTGAAAATGACCTGAAAAAAACCAGCCATTTCCGTCATGATTATGTTTACAAAAGAAATTCAAGCATACGCTTAGGGGTTTTTATCGGTACGCTTATTATTGCGGTGTTTTATGCGTTGCATCTTGCTACGATAAACGAACTTGACCTTTTTATTCTTATTGCAACCGGAGCTTACAGACCATATTTTATGAACCT
>JAISHX010000218.1 GCA_031262335.1 Clostridiales bacterium | reverse complement strand
TTGATTTTACCGAAATAAAGCCGAAAGTTACCGCCCCGCCCACAGAACCGTGTGATATAGTCGCCGCCCGTGACGGAATTATTATAAGCGCGGCAACAAGCGCGGGTACGCCGCTTGTTAAAGCAGGCGATGTTGTTCGTGCCGGAGATGTGCTTGTTTCAGGCAAACTTGAAATCGGGAACGAAGAGTCGGGCATCAAATACGAATATGTTCACGCGCAATCCGAAATATGGGCAAAAACATTTTATAATTTCTCTTTTGATGTTCCTTTGTTATATGAGGAACGCGCTTATACAGGAAGGAAAAGCTCCGGCTATGTTCTTACGATTGTGGACAAAGATATAAAACTCAGTAAAGCTCCCGTTCCTTTTACAAAAAACGAGAAAATCACAGATGTAAAAAGGCTTTCATTCGGCAAAAATTATCCTCTGCCTTTTTATCTGACAAAAACAACATTCAAGGAGTTTACAAACATTCCTGTCGAACGCTCTGTTGAACAAGCAATGAAAATCGGTGCGGAAACAGTTTCCGAAAGGATTTTTCGTGAGTTTGGTTTTGCCGCCGTTGTCAGTGCACAAGACATTTCTTACGAAGAAAAAGAAAAAGCTGTTTCAGTTAACGCACGTATTACTCTGATTGAAAGAATCGGAGATGAAAGAACAAACTAACCATACTAAGATTTCGGGGGCTTTCAGCCCCCAATCCCCTACTCTGACCCGCGGTTTAAACACCGAACACATTCAATATAAACATAGGAGATGGCTACTTGGAACAGAGAAAAATAACTCTGCCGGACGTTGACCTCAGTACCGTTTTCGGCAGTTTTGACGGCAATATTTTAAAAATCGAAAAAACATTCTCTGTAAATATTATAAACAGAGATGGTGAACTTTTTATAGTTGGTGAAGGACGCGCCATAAACGCGGCGGAAGCTGTTCTTAAAAAACTTGCCGCGTTAAGCCAAAAAGGCTTTGTGAGCGAACAAACTGTAAATTATATTATTGCGTCTTACGGCAGTGACGACTTTTTTGCAGTCGAAAACCTTCAGGACGATGTTATTTGTGTTGCGTTCTCCGGCAAACCCATAAAACCGAAAACAGTCGGTCAGAAAAAGTATGCCGAAAACATCCGCAAAAATACTGTTACGTTTGGAATCGGTCCGGCAGGAACAGGCAAAACGTATCTCGCAATGGCAGCCGCCGTAAGAGCATTTAAAAACGGAGATGTAACGAGAATAATTCTTACGCGTCCGGCAATTGAGGCGGGTGAAAAACTCGGATTTTTACCTGGCGATATGCAACAGAAAGTTGACCCATATTTGCGTCCGCTTTACGACGCGCTTAACGACATTATGGGACCTGACATTTTTGCAAAACAGCACGAACGCGGAACTATCGAGGTTGCGCCGCTTGCTTATATGCGCGGGCGTACTTTGGACAACTCCTTTATCGTACTTGATGAGGCTCAAAATACAACGCGTGAGCAGATGAAAATGTTTCTTACCCGAATAGGTTTTGGGTCAAAAGTTGTTGTAACAGGCGATGTGACACAGGTTGATTTGCCTTCGGACAAAAAATCAGGACTTATTGATGCCGCCGAAATTCTCAAAAACATCGAGGGCATTGCAATAAGCAAACTGACGAGCAAAGATGTTGTACGACATCCGCTTGTCCAAAAAATAATTGCGGCATATGAAAAACCTAAAAGACCTGTTTCCGGACAAAGGTATCATATTTCCAAAACCGGAAATTCAAAAAGTGCGCAAAGGAACGATTCGCGATGACGGACAGAAAAAGACAAAAATTTCAGATTTTTATATTCACGGCTATAGCTTTTGCTGTTACAATCGGGTGCATTGTTTCCGGTTCTCTTATAAAATATGGACAGCCCATTAAAGAAGACGGTGTTGCCCCAAGGACTTTTTCCGCCACGCGTGAAATTATAAATGATGTTGCAACAGAGCGTTTGCGTACTGAAGCGTCCGCTTCGGTTATGCCGCGTTATGTGACGGATTCAACGGTTAATGAACGCATACTCGCAAAACTTACCGCCTTTTTTGACCAACTTAAAAAGACGCGTATGCTAATTAACCCAATTCAGCCGCCAGGTGAAATAGTTGCACTGCCGACTGCATTTCCCGAGTTGGATATAAATCTTGAAACAGACCAACTTCAATACCTTTCTTCAATATCTACCGAGCTTTTTAACACTTTTTCATATAAAGTTCACTCTATTGTCGATAGTACGCTTGCCGCC
The DNA here is from genome assembly GCA_031262335.1 of Clostridiales bacterium. GTDB lineage: Bacteria > Bacillota > Clostridia > Lachnospirales > WRAX01 > JAISHX01. The sequence continues at coordinate 315 of JAISHX010000218.1, read as the reverse complement.
GGAATAAAAAAAGACAACGATGGGCTTACAAAAGCATTGTCAAGTGTGCGTGAAAATCTTGCAAAAGAAGATTGGGCAACTGTTGCGCGTAATGCCGCCTCTACAATAATTACGAGTGTTCTTGAGCCGAACGAATTTGTTGACGAAGAACAAACCCAAAAAATAAGAGAAGAAGCAGAGGCTGCCGTTGAGCCTGTTGTATACCTTCAGGGGCAAAACATTGTTTCTGCCGGCGAAATTATTTCTCCGGAAGCGTATGCTGCTCTTTTAAACCTCGGTGTTGCGGGCGGCAGTTTTCTTGAAAACATTTATCCG
>JAISHX010000124.1 GCA_031262335.1 Clostridiales bacterium | reverse complement strand
ATTGAATATGCTTGACAAAACACAAGAACAGTAATCTACCCAATAATGAAGGGATTCCAAAGGGGCGAAGTGTGCCCGAAGACACACGTTTTGAGCGCGGAGCTTGAAAGCCCCCAAGGTCTTGATTTTTCCTTAATCTTTTAAATATCGTCATCTTAATAATGAAGGGATTCCAAAGGGGCAATTGTCCCTTTGGCAGGGGTTTGGGGACAGCGTCCCCAAGGTCTTGTCTTTTTTCCTTAATTAGGTGAGGAAGTTGAGGTTAAACAATGATACTATCAGGACTTGAAATAAAAAAAAGATTAGGTAAAGATATAATTATAGAGCCGTTTAGTGAAAAACAGCTTAACCCGAACAGCTATAATTTAAGGTTGCATAAGGAGTTGCTCGTTTATGACGACAACGTCCTTGATATGAAAAAAAATAACAACGCAAGCATTATTACAATTCCTCCGGAAGGACTAATGATAACCCCCGGGCGGCTTTATCTCGGAAGAACAGTCGAGTTTACGGAAACACACGGATTTGTGCCTATGCTGGAAGGTCGAAGTTCCGTCGGAAGATTGGGAATGTATATCCACGTTACGGCAGGTTTTGGAGATGTTGGATTTTCGGGATACTGGACTTTAGAAATACACTGTGTTCAGCCGATAATAATATATCCTGATGTGGAAATATGCCAAATTTACTACCATAATATAAATGGGGAGTATATTACTTATTCCGGAGGGAAATACCAGAACAATAAAGGGATTCAGCCAAGTATGCTGTTCAAGGACTTTAACTAAGATGATTTTTTCAAAATTTTACGCGTTTGTAAAAAGATTCTTCTACAAACGCAGCAAAAAGCGCAAAATTGCGCTACATTCACGTTTCGGTCATTTGTTGGAAACACTTGACCCAATCTCCGAAGAGTATCATGCTGCGGAAGAAGCAGTACGCATGTGTGACGAATCGGTTTCTCTTATCGCGCAAAGACTTATGGCTCTGGATAAAATTAAAGAAATGGAAGCCCAGATTGCAGAGCTTGAATGCTTTAATAGCATGAGCGATGAGGATTCGGAGGTTTTGCGTGCAATGCTTGACAGGCTTGTGTCGGCAGGACGTGAAAAAAATAATTTAAAGTATAGGCTAACCGATTTTGACGCGTCGCTTATAACACTTCAGGAACATGAGGAAGAAGCACCGAAAGCGGCGAACCAAATTGCCGATGCGGAAGAAATGCAAAGAATTTTCAAGCATGATATGGATTATCTGCTCGGAGAAAAAGAAGGACTTGACTACGAAAAACATATTCTTGTCCGAAGTTCAGACTTTATATACAAATTCACCGTACTTTTAACGATATTGTTCGGGATGGTTTTTGTCGGATTATTTGCGGTATTTGCATTAAAAGGTGTGGATGTCTTTACACCGGTAGCAATAATTGCTATATTGATTATTATTTTAATATCGCTTATTTACGTTCTCAGAAGAAGGATTCGTCGTGATTTGTTAATGAATTATAAAAAGCAGGAAAAAGCAGTCAAGCTCCTTAACAGAAAAACTACTGTTTATGCGTATTATACAAATTTTTTGAATAATCAGTATAAAAAGTATAAAGTAAAAAATGCCGAAATGTTAAAAGCAAATATAAAGGATTACGACAGTTATAAGACGCTTGCAAAACGGTTCGATTCTCTGCGGTCACTTATTGGGCAAACAGAAGTAGATGTCACAAGAATGTTGCGTGAATACGGAATTTCAAATATAAACATGACTTTGGAGAATTTTGCGAAAACATTTTCTATTGAGGATAAAAAAGCATTCTATAAGGAACTGTTTGACAGAAAAGCGCAGACAGAGGCTGTATTAACAACGCTTGACGAACAGCAGGAGCAAATTTGGGACGCGCTGATTTTTCTTGACGAGCATGACACATCGGAAGGAAACGTAATCGGCGCAATTATTGCCTTGTATATGACGCACGTTTCCGAAATGATTGCAAACCCGAAAAAACTTAATAAGGAAGAAATTGACGCGGGGGAAGAATGAACATTGCGGTTCTGATAACGCCGGTTTCCGGCGCGGTTATCGGATATTTTACAAATTGGCTTGCAATAAAAATGCTTTTTCGCCCTCATGAGAAAAAGTATTTGTTTGGATTTCCTGTCCCTTTAACGCCCGGGATTATTCCAAAAGAAAGATTCAAGCTTGCGGCAAAAGTCGGTGACGTTGTACGGGATAAAGTTTTGACCGAAGACGCGTTGCACGCCGCTATTGAAACAGAAGAAATTCGCGGCAAGCTTGATTCATTTGTTGACAGTTTTGTGGATAAAATTATTGCCGACGAAAGTTTTCATGAAAAAGTCAAAAATTTTGTCACAACAAATGCTTCGGATTTTGTTTTGCGTGCAAAAACTATGTTTGAAGAAAGTGAATCGGCTCAAAATTTTATTAAAGATACTCTGAAAAAGGTCATTGACGCGAATGTTAATAAACTGTTTTCGGTTTTTATCAATTATGAAAAAGTTTATGAAAGCGTAAAAACAAATGTGTTTGAATACGTTGAAAATAATGAAAATGTTCGTGTTGCGGCTGAGAAATTATCTGAGCTTTCAATGAGCTTGTCGTCAGAACACGTTGACAGAGTTAAATCGGAAATTAAAAATCTCGCCGAAAAAGCGTTGTTAAAGCTGGGCGGTCAGGCACTTACAAGTTTAGATTTCGGCAAAATTGTCGAAAATAAAATTAATGCGTTTGCCGTTGAAGAAGCGGAAGAGATTATTATTTCCGTTGCAAAAAAAGAATTAAACGCAATTACGGTTTTAGGCGGCGTATTGGGGTTTGTTATAGGCTGTGTGCCGCTTGTAATGTCACTTTTTTAAGCTAATAAGCAAGAAGTCCTCCACCTAAGAGGTTGGGGACTTCTTGCTTATTAGCTTAAAAATTTTTTTTAAAAATTTTAAAAAAGCTGTTGACAGCAATTAGCTGAGGTGATATAATACGGAATGTTGTAAGATTTATTGTTTAGGCCCGTTGGTCAAGAGGTTAAGACACGGCCCTTTCACGGCTGTAACATGGGTTCGATTCCCGTACGGGTCATACTATCTTTTTGGTGTCATAGCCAAGCGGTAAGGCAGAGGACTGCAACTCCTTTATCCCCGGTTCAAATCCGAGTGACACCTTTATTTGTCGCAAATGAAATGGTTTGCGGCTTTTTTCATAAACGTAAT
>JAISHX010000177.1 GCA_031262335.1 Clostridiales bacterium | reverse complement strand
GGAAATAGCGCAATTAAGCTTTTGCCCGAATCCGCCGTCGCACGTGTTATTTTCAACCGTAAATATCAAATCAAATTTTTCAAGAATTTTCAGCAGTTTTTCGCTAATCGGAAATACTTGCCGCACATTTATAAGAGCCGGAAAAATTCCTTCCGCGTTTAACTGTTCACAGGCTTCAAGAGCCGGATAAAACATTTCTCCGACAGTAACAACCGCGATTCGTTCTCCATCTGAAAATATTTCCGGCTCTGTCATATCGCAAGTATATTCTTCATCAATCGCACAACCGCGCGGATACCGTACAGCAACCGGTGAATCCATTAAAAAGGCAGTATTAAAAGCAACACGCATTTCGGCGGCATTTTTAGGGGCAAAAACAGTCATGTTTGGGATGTGTGAAAGAAAAGATAAGTCAAAAACTCCTTGATGCGTTTCACCGTCCGCGCCGACAATTCCGGCACGGTCAATTGCAAACACAACAGGAAGATTTGCAATGCAAACATCATGAATAATTTGGTCATAAGCACGCTGTAAAAAGGTAGAGTAGACGGCAAAAACAGGTTTAAGTCCTTGTGTTGCCAGCCCGGCGCAAAAAGTCACGGCATGCGCCTCTGCTATGCCTACATCGAAAAAACGGTCAGGGAATTTTTGAGAAAACTTTGATAAGCCTGTCCCTGATGTCATTGCCGCTGTAACGGCAACGATTTTATCATTTTTTTCGGCAAGAGAAACAATAGTTTCTCCAAAAACCGATGTAAAGCTCTTGCCTTTTTCATAAAGCGGCTCACCGGTTTCAAGGTCAAAACGTTCAACGCCATGAAAATATTCCGGAGATTTTTCGGCTTTTTCATAACCTTTGCCTTTTTGCGTCTTGACATGAAGCAATACAGGACCCTCAAATTGACGGCACGTTTTCAGAGCATTTACAAGCTCGGTAATGTTGTGTCCGTCAACGGCTCCGACATAAGTAAAACCCATTTCTTCAAAAAACACGTTTGGCATTACTAAATATTTGAGGTTTGTTTTTGCTTTGCCTATTGTTCTTGCAAACATTCGCCCAATTTGTGACCTGTCAAGAACTTTTTTGACTTCCTTTTTTACATTCAAATAAGAAGGGTTTGAACGCAAAACGGCAAGATGTGTTGATAACGCACCGACGTTTTTGGAAATCGACATTTCGTTATCATTAAGTACGACAATAAGCCGCGATGTTGCAGATGCGGCATTGTTTAACCCTTCATAGGCAAGACCGCCTGTAAGAGACCCATCGCCGATAACGGCAACGACATCAAAATTTTCACCGCGCAAATCACGCGCACACGCAATGCCAAGTGCCGACGAAACACTCGTTGAGCTGTGTCCTGATACAACTGCGTCATGAACACTCTCGGACGGACGTGTAAAACCGGACAAACCGCCGGATTTCCGCAACGTACAGAAACTTTTGGCGCGTCCGGTCAAAATTTTATGAACATATGATTGATGCCCAACGTCCCAGACTATTTTGTCTTTCGGAGAATTAAAAACATAATGCAAAGCAATTGTAAGTTCCACAGCTCCTAAATTAGATGATAAATGTCCTCCTGTTACAGAAACAGACGTAAGTAATAATTTACGAATTTCTTCGGCAAGGGGCTTAAGCTGCGAAATTTTCAGTTTTTTTAAATCTTCAGGCAATTTTATATGCTTTAAATAATTTTTATTTTTCATTCTTTGATACCAAATCACGTAACCTCGCCAGTTCTATAGGGGTATAATTCCAACGTTCCGCACAAACGCAAGCCGCCGATTCGGAAGCTGTTTTATAGTGAGTTAACTTAATTGTTATTTTATCACAATTATTGCCGTAACAATACCCAGAATTGCTCCGGCAGCGACTTCAATCGGCGTGTGACCCAAAAGTTCTTTTAATCTTTTATCAATTTTAAGTCCGGCATTTTCCCAATAATCTATTAACATGTTCAATATTTCCGCCTGTTTACCGGCAGCACGGCGTATGCCGGCAGCATCGTACATAACAACAAGGCTTATGACGGCGGCTACGGCAAAAACAGAAGAATTAAATCCGTCCGCAAGACCAACACCCGCCGCCATTGCTGATGAAAACGCGCTGTGGGAACTTGGCATGCCGCCTGTACTTACAAACAGTTTTGAGTCTATCCTTTTGTGACGCGCAAGCTCTATAATTACTTTCAAGGTTTGCGCGATAGCCCATGAAAGCAGAGAAGTCCACAATACTTTATTTTCAAGAAATTCTTTGAATATATTCATACATATTCCTTTAATGATTCCGGTTCATCATTTTTTCTGCCAAATGCAAAAGAGAAGATTGCCCGTAAGTTTCCCGAATAAGAAGGGTACTTTCAAAAGACAGCGTTTCAAACCGCTTCTGTGCCGCCTCGATTCCTAAAATACTTACGAATGTATTTTTGTTATTTTTGGCATCACTGCCGACAGGCTTGCCGAGAGTTTCGGTTGTTGAAGTAACATCAAGAATATCGTCTTTAATCTGAAAAGCCTCGCCAAGCATTTTTGCCGCCCTTTCAATTTTTCCGTCACGCATCGGTATTTTTCCTATATACGCACCTGCTACTATTGAGGCGACAATCAATGCGCCGGTTTTGCGTGCATACATTGAAACAATTTCACTCTCGTCAGGGACTTTGTCGCCTTCCGTAAACATAATGTCGTCTGTTTGTCCGCCAACCATTCCTTCGGCTCCTGCGGCACTCGCAATTGCAAGCATGGCATTTTTCAGGTTTACAACGTCAGCTTGCCGAGCCTTGCAAAGTGCTTGCCCCATAATCTCATATGCAAGATTAAGGAGTGCATCTCCGGCAAGCAAAGCAACAGCCTCGCCGAATTTTTTATGAGAAGAAGGCTTTCCGCGGCGAAAATCATCGTTGTCCATGCAGGGGAGGTCGTCATGAATAAGTGAGTATGTGTGAATACATTCGATTGCGCATGCAAACGGCAAAGACGCAGCCAGATTATCACCTGACGCAGAAATAAGCAACAGCGGACGGATTCGTTTTCCTCCCGCAAAAAGGCTGTACTCCATTGCCTCACGCAAAACAGGCTGGTTTATGTTTTCGGTATATTGATGAAGATACAGGTCAATAAGTTCTGCAAAAGCCGTTGTTTGTTTTTCAAATTCAATACACATTATCAGGCTCCTCTCCTTTCTCGCTACAGACAAAACGTTCCAAAATTACACTTGTTCCGCCGCCGCGTGCAAGCATGACTTGTGCTTCCGCCGCCGAAAGAAGTTCGGTACATACGGAAAGCAATTTTGTTCCTTCTTCATACAACGCAACACTTTCACTCAAACCTATAGAATCAGACTCCATTATAACGGCTATTTCGTTAAGTCTGTCAAGAGCGGTTTCAAGTGTCATAATGAAACTCCTTTTTCGGTAATTTTTGCGGTGAAAAATCCGCCGTTCATACGAACGGTTACATTTTCCCCGACATATACCTGAGAAATATCAGTCTTGCCGTCCACAACAGCGTAACCGCGCAAAAGCACAGCAAACGGAGAAAGAGC
>JAISHX010000170.1 GCA_031262335.1 Clostridiales bacterium | reverse complement strand
TCAATATAAATTTCACGCGAAAACGGAACAAGGCGTATTCCGGAATCGGGAATTTCCGGATTATTCTCTACTTCGACAAGTTCTTCTTTATCTTCCGGATAATTTGTAATTACGACTTTTATAGGTTCAAGTACAGCCATTAAGTTTTTTGACTTTGTTTTTAAGTCGTCACGGACACAATATTCAAGCATACCAAAATCGACACGGCTTTGGGATTTTGATACACCTATTTTTTCACAAAAAGAACGAACAGCATCCGGAGTATAGCCGCGCCTTCTCATTCCTGTAATTGTAATGAGCCTCGGGTCGCTCCAGCCGTCAACTTCTTTATCTTCAACAAGCTTTTTAATATAACGCTTTCCTGAAATTGTATCACTCAAATAAAGTTTCGCAAATTCAATTTGCCGCGGGAGCGGAGAAAATCCACATTCCGAAACAACCCACTCATAAAGAGGACGGTGGTCCTCAAACTCAAGAGTACAAATTGAGTGTGTTACGCCTTCAAGAGCGTCATCAAGCGGGTGCGAAAAATCGTAAGTCGGATAAATGACCCATTTATCACCTTGTCTTTGGTGAATAAGTCGTGCTATTCTATAAATTATCGGGTCACGCATGTTTATGTTCGGAGATGCCATGTCTATTTTTGCACGCAAAGTTCGTGAACCGTCAGGAAACTCTCCTGCCCTCATACCCTCGAACAGCTTGAGATTTTCCTCAACCGAACGATTTCTGTAAGGACTTTCTTTCCCGGGGGCAGAAAGTGTTCCGCGATATTCACGCACTTGGTCAGGCGTTAAATCACAAACATACGCCTTACCTTTTTTTATAAGCATAACGGCATACTCATAGTTTTTTTCAAAATAGTCCGACGCGTATAATACACGACCTTCTGTGCTGAAACCAAGCCATTTAATGTCCTCAATTATTGATTCAACAAACTCTTCTTCTTCTTTTAAGGGATTTGTATCATCAAAGCGAAGATTCCATTTTCCGCCGTACATTTGTGCTAATCCAAAGTTTATAAAGATAGATTTTGCATGACCAATATGCAAGTAACCGCTTGGCTCCGGCGGAAAACGTGTTTGAATATCTTTTGTATGCCCCTGTAAGTCCTTTTCGATGTAGGAATGAATAAAATTCCCTGTTTCGGAAAGAGTATTCTCCATAAATTATTTCTCCTTTGACCTTTCTCGCCATTTTTGGCAACTGAATGAGTTCTGCTCAGTTTTTTTAATAACTCTTGATTTTCTTTCTTTTTGTAATACAGAGTTTGCGGGGGAAATCTGTATACAAAATTCAGTTACAAACTTTCCTGTGTATATCCTTCGTAGTAGAAAACCGTTTTGCAATTAGGACATATACCAAAATTAGCAATTTCTCCGGTTTTATCACATTTGACCGAAAAATCAAGATTGACTTTTATTTCGTTACCGTGCGTATCGTTTTGGAATGAATCAGAAACGCACATATGCCGCTGGAAATAATAGTTTGTTGTTTTTTCAAATTTTTCAGCAGCAGCAAAAATTTCGCGAACATCATTAAAAATTTTCATTCCGATTCTTCCTTTCTATAAAAATTGAACGTAGATAAAATAATACTATAAATTTCTTTCGTTTGCAAGTATTTTTATTTTTGACGGATATTGAACAATTTATAATTATATGGTAAAATTAAATTATATTTGCGGAAAATCGTACCGAGGAGTGATTAACGAAATGCAGAAAAAAGAAATAGTCGCCATGTTGCTTGCCGGCGGTCAAGGAAGTCGGCTCGGCATTTTGACAAAAACAAAGGCAAAACCCGCTGTAGCTTTTGGCGGGAAATATAAGATTATTGACTTCCCGATGAGCAATTCAATAAATTCGGGTATAGACACAGTTGGTGTTTTAACCCAATATGAGCCTCTTGCCCTAAACCGTCACATAGGCATCGGTATCCCGTGGGACTTGGACCGTAAAAACGGCGGTGTAACACTCCTTGCGCCGCACGTCAAGGGTGAACACGGCGAATGGTATACAGGTACAGCAAACGCAATCTATCAAAACATTGATTACATTGACTCACACTCTCCAAAATATATTCTTATACTTTCAGGTGACCACATTTATAATATGAATTATGCGGAAATGCTGAAATTTCATAAGAAAAACAATTGCGACGCTACAATTGCCGTTTTTGAAGTGCCGATAGAAGAAGCAAACCGTTTCGGTATTATGAACGCTTACGAAAACGGTCAAATTTATGAATTTGAAGAAAAACCTAAAAATCCTAAAAGCAATCTTGCGTCAATGGGAATTTATATATTCTCATGGGACAAGCTCCGCAAAGCACTTGTTGCCGATAATGATATACATGAAGACAGCGATTTCGGTAAACATATTATTCCAATGATGCTTGAAGAAAAGCAACGCCTTTTTGCTTATAAATTTGAAGGTTACTGGAAAGATGTCGGCACAATTGAATCATATTGGGCGGCAAACATGGACCTGATTGTCGAATTTCCGCCAATTAACCTTTATGAAGAATTTTCAAAAATTTATACAAATGTTGACCACCAGCCGCCGATTTATACAGCCTCAACCTCGGCAGTTAACAGAAGTATTCTTGCTGAGGGCTGTGAAATATACGGTGAAGTATATAATTCTGTTCTCGGAATGGGCGTTGTTGTTGAGGAAGGCGCAATCGTGCGTGACTCTATAATAATGTCGGACTGCTTTATCGGCAAATCCGCTGTTATTGAACGCGCCGTCATAGATTCAGAAGCGAAAATCGGCAATAACGTAATAATAGGTACCGGAGAAAACATACCGAATGAAGAAAAACCGAAAATTTATGATACAGGTATTACTGTTATCGGTGAATTTTCCGTTGTTCCCGATAATGTAGTTATCGGCAAAAATTGTGTCATTTACGGAAAAACAAAGCCTGAAGATTACACCGACGGCGTTTTGTCAAGCGGTAAAACAATAATCACAGAAACCGAGGAGGTGTTGGCATGAAAGCTCTTGGAATAATTCTCGCCGGAGGGCAAAGCGAAAGATTAAAAAGTCTTACAGAGATAAGAGCGTCAAGCGCGTTGCCTATCGGAAGCTGCTACAGGGCAATTGACTTTCCAATCAGCAACATGTCAAACTCCGGAATAAGCAAAGTTGCTGTAATAACACAATATAATTCACGTTCTTTGCACGACCATCTGTCCAGCGCAAAATGGTGGGATTTAGGACGCAAACACGGCGGTTTGTTTATATTCAATCCGTTTTCCTCAAACGGTAATCAAAACTGGTTTAAAGGTACTGCTGACGCTATTTATCAGAATATGACATACCTGAATCGCTCAAATGAAGAATATGTCATAATTACAAGCGGCGAAAGTGTTTATAAAATAGATTTTAACAATGTTATTGATTACCATGAAAAAAAGGGGGCGGATATTACAATAGTATATCAGGACATTGCCAACGGACGTCTTAACCCTCACGAATTTGGTATAATGGAAATTGATTCCGAAGGACGTATGCTCAATTTTGAGGAAAAACCGGTTGACCCGCAAACATCTCTTGCCTCTTTGGGTATTTATGTAATTTCACGCAAAATGCTTATGGGATTGCTTAAACAGTCAGTCGCAGACTCACGCTATGACTTAGTAAAAGACATAATTATAACATACCGCAAAAGCCTTAAAATTTACGGCTGTCCGTTTGAAGGCTATTGGGCACCGATAAATTCCGTTCAAAACTATTTTTCCGCTAATATGGACTTTTTAAGGCGCGAAATCCATGAGGAATTTTTGAGGCAAGCTCCGTATATTGAAACAAAACCAAAAGACGAGCCTCCTGCAAAATATAATCATAGTGCCGAAGTTAAAGACAG
>JAISHX010000156.1 GCA_031262335.1 Clostridiales bacterium | reverse complement strand
GATTTATCTGCAATTTTATAACCTTCAAACAATAGTGTTGACCCGCTTGCCTTAAAAATTTCATCACCGCAATTTATCTTTGCGTTTACTGTAGCATATAATGCCGGTGTCATTTGACTGGCAATAAAACGAGTCCAAATCAGCGAATATAATTTATACTGTTCTTTTGTCAATGAGCTTTCAACAACCGCCGGTGTTAAGTCAATATATGTCGGACGGATTGCCTCATGCGCATCTTGTGCACGTCCTTTTGTTTTGTATTCCGGCTTTGTTAAACTGGAATATTTTTCACCGTAATTTTCTTTAATAAATTTACGAGCGGCATCGCTTGCCTCATCAGAAATACGAACGGAGTCGGTTCTTATATATGAAACAAGACCGATGCTTCCGTGTCCGGCAACGTCAACACCTTCATAAAGCTGTTGCGCAATCATCATTGTCTTTTTAGACGCAAAATTAAGTTGTTTGCTTGCTTCTTGCTGGAGTACGCTTGTTGTAAAAGGAGGACGAGGTTTGCGCGTACGTTCACCGCGTTTAATTTCCGCAACAACAAACGGATTATCTTTACATTTTGCTATCAGAGCGTCTGTTTCTTCTTTGTTATGAAGTTCTTTCGGATATTTTGCTATAAACCGCGCATTTTTTTTATTTGAGAGTTTTGCTGAAACAGTCCAGTATTCAACCGGAACAAAATTTGTTATTTCCGCGTCACGGTCACATATAATTTTAAGCGCAACAGATTGTACACGTCCTGCGCTAAGTCCTTTTTTTACTTTACTCCAAAGTAACGGGCTTATTTTATATCCGACGATTCTATCAAGAACACGCCGCGCCTGCTGTGCGTCTACAAGCGACATATCTATTGAGCGAGCCTCTGTTATAGAATTTTTTACAGCAGTTTTTGTTATTTCATTAAATGTAATTCTCTTTGTATTTTTGTCGTTAAGCTTCAGCGCGTGAGTAAGATGCCATGAAATAGCTTCTCCTTCACGGTCAGGGTCTGTTGCAAGATAAATTGTGTCCGCATCTTTTGCGGCTTTTCGCAGTTTTGCCAAAAGTTCGCCTTTTCCACGTATTGTTATGTATTTAGGCTCAAAATTATTGGCAATATCAACGCCCATTTCACTTTTGGGCAAGTCCCGCACATGTCCCATTGACGCTTCAATTTTATAGGAGGAGCCTAAAAATTTCTTTAGCGTTTTGGCTTTGGCGGGTGATTCCACAATAACAAGATTTTTTGGCTCTTTTTGCCCTTTCTGTTTTTTCTGTTCAGAAATTTTTGCAGGCATTATATCCTCCGCTTATGATTTTATGGTTAGTTAAAGTTTTAATCTAACGAATGCTTACTGCACACATATCCGCTTCCGGGTAATTGTTTTATGTACCCGTCAACTTCAAGCATTGTAAGTGCAACTAAAACTTCTTCAACCGGAATGTCCAGCTTATTGCAGATTAAATCGGCAGAAACAGATTCTGTACGCGAACGCACGATGTTGTAAATTTTAAGCTCTGTTTCGCCAAGATTTTGTGGTTCTGTTAAGGATTGCTCTTTTTTAGGTACAGCTTTAATATGAAAAACATCCGGAAAAGCAAGCGATAAATTATACAGAATATCACCGGCGTTAACGACTATCGGGGCGCCGTCACGAATCAATCTGTTTGTCCCCGCGCTCAGTGGACTAAAAATACTGCCCGGCACGGCATAAACTTCCCGCCCTTGCTCTAACGCAAAGTTGACTGTGCCTGAAGTACCGCTTTTTTCATTAGCCTCACACACTATCGTTGCATAACTTATACCGCTTATTATACGATTACGGCGTGAAAAATATGCGGGAATAGGGGCGGCGTCAGGGGCGTGTTCTGACAAGACAACACCTGAAGAAATTATTTTTTTCATTAAACGAACATTGTTTGCCGGATAAATTTTGTTCAGTCCACCTCCTAATACCGCTGCTGTCATTCCGGATTCAATCGCGCCTTCGTGGGCAGCTGAATCTACTCCGTTCGCCATTCCGCTTATAATTGTAATGCCGACTGCCGCAAGGCTATGTGCAAGAGTTTTAGCGGCGGCGTCACCGTACTCGGAACTTCGTCTGGAGCCGATTATGCTTACGCAAGGCGACTGAAGGCATGAAATATCGCCGGAATAATAAATAATTGCCGGAGGGTCGGAAATGTTCTTTAGTAATGGCGGATAGTCGGGACAAAAGAATGTTGTATAACCGAACATCCCTTCTTCCGTTTCTTTGCATATACGAATCAGCGACTGTTTTTTTGATTCTTTTGTTCCGGATTCGTTGCTCATAAAGAAAGATTCGGCACTACCGAAAGTCCTGATAATGTTAAACAACTTTAAAGAAGTAACGCCTGTATTTGCAAGCCAAAGAATGTACTGTTTCTCCGAAAACATAATATTTCCCCCTATACGCCAAAATATTATATACCTGTCTTTTGTATAAAGCAATAGCATTTTTAATTTAGTTCACTATTTGGGCTATTAAATATAGGCGCAAATTATTGGAAAAGATTTTAGGCAAAATCAATATAGGCATTAAATAATGAGTAAACGCAAGAAAAACAGAGATTTTAAAAGATTTTATGTTTATAATATGGAATTGCAGGAAATAATCACAAAAGCAGGGTGTTGCAATATTATGCTTGTTTTGATAGTATAAATATCGGAGTTAGCACTCAACAAACAAGAGTGCTAATAAAAAATCACATAATGGTGACAGGAGGAAGAGAAATGCAGTTGAAACCGCTATGCGACAGAGTTGTACTCAAGCAGCTTGAAGCTGAGGAAACAACAAAGTCGGGTATAGTTCTCCCCGGCTCTTCTAAAGAAAAACCAATACGGGCGGAAGTTATTTCAGTTGGTCCGGGCGGAGTAGTTGACGGCAAAGAAATAGTTATGACTGTTAAAGTGGGCGACCGCGTTATTTATTCCAAATACGCGGGTACCGAAGTGAAAATCGATGATGAAGAATTTATTATAGTCCGTCAGAACGACATTTTTGCGACGGTTGAATAATTCCATAATTAAGGAGAGAGTTTTTCTATGGCGAAACAAATTAAATACGGCGCAGAGGCGCGTCAGGCACTTGAGGCGGGCGTAAACAAACTCGCTGATACAGTCAAAGTCACGCTTGGTCCTAAAGGACGCAACGTTGTGCTTGATAAAAAATACGGAACGCCGCTTATTAACAATGACGGCGTTACAATAGCAAAAGAAATTGAACTTGAGGATAGTTTTGAAAATATAGGCGCACAAATAGTTAAAGAAGTTGCAACAAAAACAAATGATGTTGCCGGCGACGGAACAACAACAGCTACAGTTCTTGCGCAGGCAATGATTCAGGAAGGGCTTAAAAACCTTGCCGCAGGCGCAAATCCGATTATTTTGCGCCACGGTATGCAAAAAGCTACCGAAGCCGCTGTCAAAGCTATTTTTTCGGTAAGCCAAAAAGTTGACGGGAAAAATCATATAGCAAAAGTTGCGGCTATTTCGGCGGGTGATGAAGAAGTCGGTACGCTTATTTCCGAAGCGATGGAAAAAGTAACAAACGACGGAGTTATTACTGTTGAAGAATCAAAAACAATGAAAACAGAGCTTGAGCTTGTCGAGGGCATGCAATTTGACAGAGGCTATCTCTCTGCTTATATGGCAACAGATATGGAGAAGATGATTGCACAGCTTGACAATCCTTATATCCTTATTACAGATAAAAAAATCTCGAATCTTCAGGATATTTTGCCCTTGTTAGAGCAGATTGTTCAAACAAGTTCAAAACTTCTTATAATTGCTGATGACGTTGAAGGCGAGGCTCTTACAACACTTATTCTTAACAAATTGCGCGGAACATTTGTTTGCGTTGCCGTAAAAGCACCTGGCTTCGGCGACAGAAAAAAAGCAATGCTCGAAGACATTGCAATTCTTACAGGCGGTACAGTTATTTCCGATGAACTTGGTCTTGACCTCAAAGAAACAACTGTCGAACAGCTTGGCAGAGCAAAAACAGTTAAAGTTGAAAAAGAAAACACGATAATTATTGACGGCGCAGGTTCCGCTGAAAAGATTCATGGTCGTGTTGCACAGATTAAAGCGCAGATTGATGACACAACAAGCGACTTTGACCGCGAAAAACTTCAGGAACGTCTTGCAAAGCTTTCCGGCGGCGTTGCTGTTATTAAAGTCGGCGCGGCAACCGAAACAGAGCTTAAAGAAAAGAAACTTCGTATGGAAGATGCTCTTGCGGCAACGCGTGCTGCTGTTGAAGAAGGAATCGTTGCAGGCGGCGGCTCGGTCTATATTCATGCAATAAAAGAGGTTGAAGAAAAAGTAAACGGTCTTAGCGGAGATGAAAGAACAGGCGCGTCCATTGTAATAAAATCACTTGAAGCTCCTGTCCGTCAAATAGTGGCAAACGCCGGTCTTGAAGGCAGCGTTATCGTTAATAGAATTAAAGAAACCGAAAAAGGCGTAGGCTTTGACGTTTTGAATGAACAATACGTCAATATGATTGAAGCGGGCATTATTGACCCGACAAAAGTTGCGCGTAGCGCATTGCAAAATGCAACAAGTATTGCGTCAAGTTTCCTGACAACAGAAGCCGTAGTTGCAGATATTCCGGAAAAAGAACCGGCAATGCCTGCAGGCGGCGGTATGGGCGGCATGATGTAAAAAAGCTACAACAGTTTTAGAGATTTTACGGGCGGGTGATTCACTCGCCCGTTTCTGTGTAGGTGAAAATTTTGAAAGTAATTTTCTTTGGAACGCCGGAATACGCTGTCCCTTCTCTAAGGCGATTAACGGAAGAACATGAAGTTGTTGCCGTTGTAACACAACCGGATAAGCCGAAAGGACGCGGCGGAGCTGTTTCATGCTCACCGGTAAAATTGTTTGCTTTAGAAAAAAAAATACCTGTTCTTCAACCTGAAAGAGCACGCAACAAATCTTTTGCCGAAACTTTATCAGGTTTTCGGGCAGATATTTTTGTCGTTACGGCGTACGGGCAAATTTTGCCGCAACGCCTTTTAAGTATGCCCCGTTTTGGAGCAATTAACGAACATGGGTCACTTCTTCCTAAATACAGAGGCGCATCGCCTATTCAACAAGCAATAATACACGGTGATAAAGTTACAGGTGTTACAATAATGCAAATGGATTCGGGAATCGACACCGGTGATATGCTTCTCAAAAAAGAACTTGAAATATCAGATTCGGACACATACGGCACATTGCATGACAAGCTTGCCCTTTTAAGCGCAGAGGCAATAATTGAAGTTTTGCCAATGATTGAACAACAAAAAATTGTGCCGATAAAGCAAGACGATTCTTTATCTTCATACGCACCTCTTATAACAAAACAAGATGCTGTTATTGACTGGCAAAAATCTTCGGGAGAAATTGTAAACTTGATTCGCGGAATGAATCCTTCACCTTGTGCGTATTCGCACTTGAACGGCACAACTGTTAAAATTTGGGCAGCTGTCGAATCGGTTAAAAACTCTGCGGATTTGTCGGCAGGAACGGTGCTTTGCATAAGCAAAAGCGGCATAGAGGTTGCGGCAGGTGTTGGAACTGTATTGGTTACGGGACTTCAGGCGGAAGGCTCACGCCGTATGAATGCGTTTGACTTTGCAAACGGGCGAAGAATTGCTTCAGGTGCGAAATTTGCCAGCCTTGCAGATTAACAAGGTGGTTCGGAGGAAGAAATGCCAAATAAAGTTTTGGTTTGCGGCGGTGCGGGTTATATCGGCAGTCATACAACATTGGCTCTTTTAGAAAAAGGATACAATGTTATCGTTGCGGACAATTTAGAAACAGGCTACCGTGATGCCGTTTCGGAAGGAGCGGCACTTTTTGAGGGAGATTTAAGGGATTATAATTTTATAGAAAAACTTCTAAAAGATGAACGCCCTGATGCTGTTATAGATTTTGCGGCATATTCGCTTGTAGGTGTATCTTACGCCGACCCGTTAAAATATTATGAAAATAACGTTTGCGGTACGCGTAATCTTCTTGAGGCAATGAAAAAAAATGAAATCGGTCACATTGTATTTTCATCCACAGCGGCGGTTTACGGCAATCCAAAATCCATTCCGATTAAAGAAACAGACGAAACAACACCGATAAATCCTTACGGCGAAACAAAGCTGGCAATAGAAAAGATGCTTAAATGGGTTGATGCCGCAAACGGAATAAAATATACTGCACTTAGGTATTTTAATGCTTCGGGGGCACACCCGTCAGGAAAAATAGGTGAAAATCATAAACCTGAAACACATTTGATACCAAACTTACTCAAAGCCGCGCTTACGGGCGAAGAAATGACTCTTTACGGCACAGATTACAATACCCCTGACGGAACGTGTATCAGAGATTATGTTCACGTTTGTGATTTGGCTGACGCGCATATCCTTGCGCTTGAAAACTTGTTCAAAACAGGTACAAGCGCAACATATAATCTTGGCAATACGGGCGGTTTCTCTAACCGCCAAATTCTGAATACTGCCGAAATCGTTTCGGGTGTTAAAATAAGATACAAAGAAGCTGAACGCCGTCCGGGAGACCCAGATATTCTTATTGCTTCTTCTGAGAAAATAAGGCAGGAACTTGGCTGGGAGCCGCGCTTTAATTCGCTTGAAGAGATAATAAAAACGGCTTTTTTGTGGCACAAAAATAATCCTTTCGGCTATTCCAGATAAATATTAAAAAACCTATTG
The DNA here is from genome assembly GCA_031262335.1 of Clostridiales bacterium. Taxonomy (GTDB): domain Bacteria; phylum Bacillota; class Clostridia; order Lachnospirales; family WRAX01; genus JAISHX01. The sequence goes on along the minus strand of JAISHX010000156.1, from coordinate 56 downwards.
ACAAAATTCCGCAAAACAAGTATAACTATGTTCTGGGATAAATGTTATTTTTTCAA
>JAISHX010000134.1 GCA_031262335.1 Clostridiales bacterium | reverse complement strand
ATTGTGACATAACGATAAAAGCCCCCCGTATTTTAAACGCGTATACGGAAGATTTAAAAAAACTCGTTTCGGCAAGTATTACACGCGGAAAAATTGACGTTTATGTCAGTTTGGATTCTCTGTCTAATGATGACATCAAAATAAATGTCAATTCCGTACTTGCCGAAAAATATTATGAAACATTAGTCGGTATAAAAAGACATCTGATGCTGAAAGACGAAATTTCGCTTGCGACAGTTACACGTTTGGACGATATTATTTCTGTTGAAAAAGCCGAAGAGGCAAATGACGAAATTTTTGTTCTTGTCAAATATGCGCTGATGCGTGCACTTTCCGGTTTTGACACAATGCGCAAACGTGAAGGCGCAAATATAAAAGCAGACATCGGTAAAAAATTGGACAGAATATATGACCTTTCCGTACAAATAAAAGAACGCACTCCGCAAATGCTGAAAGAATACCGTGAAAAGCTTCTTGCAAGAATCAAATCTGCCTTGGCGGAAATGTCGGCGGCGGATATTGACAACGGACGCGTTATTATGGAGGCGGCACTTTTTGCGGATAAAAGTTGCGTTGACGAAGAAGTCACGCGGCTTTCATCACATGTTGACCAGTTTCGGTCAATAATAAATGACAACGGTGCAATCGGAAAAAAACTTGACTTTTTAGTTCAGGAAATTAACAGGGAAATAAATACCATAGGCTCCAAATCAAACGATATTGAAATAACAAACATCGTTTTGGAGCTTAAACTTGAAACAGAGAAAATTCGCGAACAAATTCAAAATATAGAGTAAAGCATAAATTGCGGACTCCGCTTGCCAAGAAGGTGTGTTGTGAAAACAGTAATGCTTAATGCCGGCTTTGGAAATTCCGTGGCGACAAGGCGCATAGTTTGTATTCTTGCGCCTGATGCCGCCCCGATTAAGCGCATGATTGCCGACCTGCGCCCAAGCGGTAAAGTTATCGATGCGACGCACGGCAGGCGTACGCGTTCCGTTATTGTTACCGACAGTGATTACATAATTCTTTCTTCTCTCCAACCGGAAACTTTATCCGGAAGAATGGAAAATACTGACGAGTAACATTAAGGTGTGTTGACTGTGGATAAAATTACAGAAAAAGGTATGTTACTGATTATATCCGGACCGTCCGGTTCGGGCAAAGGAGTTGTTCTGAAAGAACTTCTTCCGTCTGATAATTTCGCACTGTCTGTTTCCGTAACGACTCGCCGCCCACGTGCCGGCGAAGTCCACGGAAAAGATTATTTCTTTTGCACGACAGAACAATTTTTCGATAAAATTAAAAATGACGAGTTGCTGGAGCATGCAACATTTGTCGGAAACTATTACGGTACTCCGCGTGCATATGTTCAGGAACAAATCGATGCCGGAAAAACAGTTGTCCTTGAGATTGATGTCAACGGCGCACTTCAGGTAAAAGAAAAATTTCCGGAGAGTGTTCTGATTTTTCTTATGCCGCCAACTATGCAAGAACTCCGTGGAAGATTAGTCGGGCGTAACACCGAAACCGCCGAAACAATTGAAGACAGGCTCCATCGTGCTTCAGAAGAGGTTAAACTTATCGAAAAATACGATTATTTGGTTATTAACGATGAGGTTAAAACAGCCGTTAATAAAATCAGACTTATCGCGCAGGTGGAAAGATTAAAACCGTGCCGCAGCGGATACGCCGTAAAATTATTCAACAAGGAGAGAAATTCATGCTGAGACCGTCCTATTCGGAATTGATGGACCTTTTAAATACCGATACGGAAGTAGACGGCAAAATTACAAGCCGCTATACAATTGTTATTGCCGCCTCAAAAAGAGCAAGACAGATTATTGCCGGTTCACCGTGCGACAGAACCGGCGTTGCAACAGACAAAGCCGTTTCAATTGCTGTGAATGAAATGCGTTCCGGAAAAATAAACATAATCCCGCAGCTTTCCGACGAAGAAATTCGTTCTCCGGAACCCAAAGTTTTGTCGGTATCCGCTATTGGCGGAGGATTGTTTATTGATGATGATATTGATAAAGAAATTGAGCTTGACACAGAGCCTGTTGACGAGGAAGTTTATGAAGACATTGATATTATCGAACCTGACAGTATTGTTGTCAGTGACGAACTTGGAGAAACAAAAGTTGATGATTATGACGAAGACGTTGACTACATTGAGGATGTTTACAAGGATTATGACGAAGACGAGGATGAGGAAGTCTGAAAAATTTCTACAAATAACAAGACCGCAGGGCGTTGCCCTGCGGTCTTAGTCTTTAAATGTAACTGCAAATTTGTAGGCACATTCCGTCTGCTAAAAGATTGGTACATTATTGTTTGCATTTTGGTTAAAGCCGTTGGAGCTACCGTTTAGAATTAGGACAGTTATACTGCGCATAAACCTTATGCCCCAAAATAGTCAATGCTTGTTTAGGACACGAATTAAAACACCTATAACAAATCGTGCATTTGTCGCCCGAAACTATCTTATCATCAATCCTCTTTATATTATTCATCGGGCAATTATTTACACATATTCCGCACCTATTGCATTTGATATTATCAATTTTAGGTGCAGAAATATATTTATCAGTTTTTGGATAAAACCAAAGTATTTTCAAGACAAAATCGAATATATAATTAAAAATAGATAAACCACTTTTGATTGTCTTATTCGCCCTGAATTTCGTAACAGCTTTATCAATTTTCCTATCTGTCTTTGCAATAACTCTATCATAGTTTTTGGAGAATACAAGCTCCATAATCAGCAAATCACGGATATTATCCGGCATATTAAACTGTACACTTCCTAAAAATTCAGCATCACACGCTTCAAGCATTTTTTTGGCGTGGATTACACCTGCACCGTTAAACAGAGCTTTTGTTGTGATAATAAATATTTTTTTATTACGAAAATATTTAGCATTTTCACTGATAAAATCTTTAACAATTTTCGGAATACTGTCACAATAAACAGGAAAACCGAACACGATTATATCGTGGCTTGCAAACTCTGGAATCAGAGTTCCATCTTCAATAGAATAGCTTTTTGCGTTATTATCAACACTCAAAACAAAGCGTTCTACACAATGTTTTGTATTACCGGTTCCGCTAAAATATATTCCCAACATTATTGCTTCCTCGCCCTTTTCATAATTACTTTTAAGCAAAAATAATTTGCTTAAATTCTTTTTATAAATATTTATAAATTATTTCTGTTTGGTCATTCCTCCGCAGAGTGGTGGACAATTCAAAACATATTTTCATTTAAAAGAGCAACGGCACATTCGGCATTAAGGAACGATTTTTTTGCAAGTTCGGCGGACTTTTCTGAAATTTGCGCAGAAATCACAGAACGGTTTGCAATAATTTCATCGGCAAAAGATTTAAGCTGTTCGGCGGTAACAGATGCGACATCCGCACAAAATTTTTGACCAAATTCTTCGATTACAGCTTTTACCTTAGGGTCATAGGCAATGCCGATTGCCGGAGTGCCTGCCTTAAACGCATAAATTATGGAATGCAATCTCATACCCGCAAGAAAAACCGCGTCGGCGCAAAGTCCGAGAAGCTCATCAGCGGAAAAATCGCGTTCAAGAATAGTGGCAGACTCAATTTTTGCTACAGCTTGTTTTGATATTTCATAGTCATATATTTTTTGCATAGGAATAAAAACTGTTTTCAAATTGTAACGGCTGTAAACATAATTTGCAAATGTGATTACAGCATCAACAAAGTGC
>JAISHX010000062.1 GCA_031262335.1 Clostridiales bacterium | reverse complement strand
TGTTGCTGTAGGTGCTTGTGCAGCGGTATTGTCCTTACTGCCGCCACTGCTGCATGCCACCGATAGTGCCAGAGTTGCAGATAGGCACATGGCTAAAATTTTTTTCATAAAATACCCCTCCCCTATACTTGCTTAACTGGTTAAGCTAATTATATTGTACATCACGCCAAAATCTTTGTCAATATTTTTTTTAAAAATATTATTCCGATTTTGCAACATATATTTCCCGTTTTTTGGCAATTTTTAAAATAAAATCGTCCGGAAAATAAAAAAATAAAGACACATCTCCAAAATCCTGATAAAATGTTAATTTTAAGAAAATATCAGGATTAAATTGGAAATATGCCTTAAAATTAGGTAACATCCTAAGTTTTGCGGTTATAACCCGATAAACTTTTTCAAATCATCCACACAGGCACAATGAACGTGTTTCTGTCAATGGCGGATAATTCTTGCTTGGTGCAAATAACAGCACCGGCACCTCTTTTAACACTTGACTTGTCGAGCAGCTTAAATGTGCCTGTAATTTCGGTTGGAGGCGAAGCTGTCTTTTTTATCTCTATCGGGTGAAGCTCGCCGTCACTTTCCAAAATCAAATCAATTTCTTTGCTGTCTTTGTCGCGATAGTAGTGACAAACAGGCTCAAAGCCGTTATTATAATAACTTTTTATGATTTCCGAAACGACATAGTTTTCAAGCAACGCGCCATTAATAGCACCGTTCATTAAAATATCCGGAGTGCTGTATTTTGTCAGATATGCAACAAGTCCTGTATCAAAAAAATACATTTTCGGCGTTTTTACAGTTCGTTTCAGTAGATTATTTGAAAATGGACGTAGATAGAAAATGACATCGGATTTTTCCAAGAGTTCAAGCCAGCGTTTGGCAGTATCGTCGTTTACATTCACGTCAAGCGCAATGTCGTGAACATTGAGCATCTGCCCTGCACGGCAAGCCGCCGCCCGTACAAAATCGGTAAAACGCAAACTGTCCACACGCGTCAACATATCCTTTATGTCGCGGCTGATATAGGTTTGAAGATAGGAAGAATAGAAAATATCTCTCTGCGGAAATTGTCCGCTGATATGTCCCGGAAGTGAACCTTTCCATATGCGTTCAAATTGCTCTGCGGTGTCTATGGCTTTTTTACCTTCTGTGCGTTCTTCAAGGCTGTTTAGCTCAAACGAAAACGGTTTATCATTGCCGTTACCGTAAATCTCGTTCTGCGATAGTGATGACATATGCAAAATAGCCGCTCGTCCCGCTAAGGACTCTTGTGCGAGTTTCATGAGCCGGAAAGGCTGTGAGCCGGTCATCCAAAAGCTGCCCGGAGCCGCTACGTTGTCAATTTCAATCTTGATACGTGAAAACAATTGCGGAGCGTACTGCACTTCGTCAATTAAAATCGGCGGTTTGTGAATTGACAAAAAAAGCTCCGGGTCGTTTTGCGCAATACGTCGATTTTCTAAGTCGTCAAGCGTTACTTCTTTTCGGTTTGATTCGCTCAGATGGCGCAGAGTAGTTGACTTTCCCACCTGTCTTGCTCCGGTTAAAATAATGGCGGCATATGATTTATTTACTTCTGAAATTGTACTTTCAATAGCTCTTTTGATATACGGCATAAAAAACCCTTTCGTCTAAAATTCGATGCAATCATATTATAGCCTAAATACAAGAATCAATCAAGAGCTTTTCAAAAATTTCTTTTAGAAAAGATATTTGAACTATCTTTCTTTCAGAGTTATACTTGTCACCGTGAAGCGGCAAAATCGGTATAAAGTTTTATAACTTTTAATGCTAAGCAAGTTCGGCAAAATAAAATGGTCTGTACAGTCTTTGAAAACCAAAGACCGAACAGACCAAAACAGAGAAAAATCAAAAATCTCTGAAACTGTGTCAAACACGGTGTTTTGCGTGTTGCAGTATAGAGAATACTTGCGGCAACGTTTTTGACCTTGCAATCGACAGATAGATTAAGATTTTATAAACATTTGTGTCCAGTAAGGACCGCCATTACCTTCTACATATCCGACGCCAATTTCACTGAAGCCTGAATTAAGAATATTGGCTCTGTGTCCTTCGGAATTCATCCATGCGTTCACAACGGAGGCGGCGGTTTTTTGCCCCTTGGCAATATTCTCACCTGCCGTTTTGTAGCTTATGTTAAATTTTTGCAACATATCAAAAGGCGACCCATAACTTGGGGACATGTGCGAAAAATAATTTCCGTCGCGCATGTCTGTAGATTTATATCTTGCAACGCGAGAAACTTCCCAGTTGATTTTAAGCGGTTGAAGTCCGTAACGCGTACGTTCGGCATTGCAAAGATTTATTACTTCTTCTTCAATGCTCAACGTCCCTGCGTCCATTAAAGGAATAATTACTTTGTCGCCGGGATAAATTAAATCGGGATTTCTGAATTGCGGGTTTGCGCTTATAATTTCGCTTATACCTACCTGATATTTATTTGCGATTATCCACAAACTATCGCCTTTGCGAACTGTATATGTTTCTGTAGCCGCGAAAACTGTAACGGCAAATGCCAAACAAAACATAACCGTAAGAACGGCTGATTTTATTATATTTTTCATGTTAATTCTCCTTTCATATCGTTATTGTTGCCTTGATATGAACGAAAAATACAGGAAAATTTATATCAATTCAGGCGTAACAAAAGCTGTTTTATAGTTATCGTAAATCACCATTCCGGGACGTGATCCGTTCGGTTTTTTGACATTTTTTCGTGTTGTGTAGTCAACCGGCACAACTCCTGCCTGCCGCGCTTTGCTGAAATAAGCCGCAAGTTGCGCCGCCTGCTCAATTGTTTTGAGAGGAGCTTCTTTTCCTTCTGTTTTTATTATAACGTGTGACCCGGGTATTTTTTGTGTATGAAGCCATATGTCGTCTTGTACTGCAAATTTTATCGTTAATTCATCATTTTGTGTATTGCTTTTTCCCACATAAATATCAAATCCGTCTGCGGACGTAAATTTCAGCGGTTTTGATTTTTTAGCGCGTTCTTTTTTTCCTTTTTTTGATACTTTTTTGATAAATCCCTGTGTTGCAAGTTCTTCTCTTATCTCCGCAACGTCCGCCTCGTCAGCCGCTGTTTCGGCTGCGTTTGCCGCACTTTCAAGATACTCAAGTTCCTCTTTTGCCTGTGAAATTTGCTCTACAACCGCTTCTCGAGTACGTTTTTGCTTATTATATTTTTTAAAATACTTTTGGGCATTTTCATTTGGCGTAAGATTAGGGTCAAGAGGAATCTTTACTTCAGGAGCTGTATCTTTTGTAAAATCAATTGCTTTCAGGACTTTATCACCTTTTTTTACGGCATAAAAATTTGCTGTGATAAGTTCTCCATAAAGGCGAAAAGTATTCCTGTTTTCTGTATCCGATAAAGTCTTTTGCAACAAATCAAGTTTTTTTACGATTCGTTCTATGTTTACAGAAATCAATCTTCTTAAATCGTGCGATTTTTGCAAAGCATAATATCTTAAGTCACGTTCTTTATAGAAAAATTCTAACATTTCCGAAGGACTGTCAAAAAACGCCTTTTCATATTCCGGCGGAAAAACTGATAAATTAAAACAGGAAAAGTCATTAGGTGTTTTATTTTTATCTAAAAAAACCGTATAAACAAACTGATTTTCATTTATTTTTGATATAGTTTCCTTAAAAGAAAAAAACAGTTTTTCTTTCTCAATTTCAGAAACCGAATCAGAAGGATTAATTCCCGCACGAATACAAATGTCTGACGCCATAAGAGGACTAATGCCTGAATAATTTTCATATAGAAAATTTTGGACACGTTTTTCTGTTTGTGAAAAAAATGAAAAAAATTCGCTTTCGGTAGTTTTAAGCGGATTTTTTTTGCCTTTATCCGGCGGAAAAATATAAACTTTCCCCGGCAAAACCT
>JAISHX010000171.1 GCA_031262335.1 Clostridiales bacterium | reverse complement strand
GAGAGAGTGTGGATAAACAATCCGCTTCTAAGCTTAGGTTCAAACCATGTTGATTTCGGCGGCATGACAGCACCGGAATCGGCAACAGACATAAGCTCATTAAGCGAAGTAGGGAACATGGCAAAAGCAACGTCAAATTCTCCTGAATCAACGCGCCGTGAAAGTTCCGCAAGTCCGCGTATGCCGCCGACAAAATCAACATTCTTGCTTGTACGGGGGTCGTCAATACCAAACAGCGGCGCAAGCACTTCATTTTGAAGAACAGATACATCTAATGACGCAACAGCGTCTGATTCATCCGCTATACCGTCTTTTAGTGTAATTGTATGCCACTCACCGTCATACATTCCGAATGTATGACGTGCTGTTGGTTTTGCCTCTTTCAATGATTTTTCTATCGTGAATTTTTCGGCAAGTTTTATTAAGAGCGTTTGCTTGTCGATGCCTGACGGAAGTTTCACAAGGCGGTTATAATCAAGAATGGTAAGTTCTTCGGCGGCAAAAACAACGGCGAGGAAAATGCCTGATTCGCCCTCAAAATTACGGTTTTGGGCAGTTTTTACGGCGGCGGCGGCACGGTGATGTCCGTCGGCTATATAAAATGCCGGCAAAGCTTCATACAAGCCTGCAATTGAATTATCGGGGGCAATCCAAATAGTGTGACGCACATCGTCCTCTGCCGTAAAATCATAGACAGGCTCTGTTTTTGTAATTTCACAAAGAGCTGTCTTAATATTTTCGTCATTTTGATGTGCTAAGAAAATCGGACCGGTTTGCGCGTTAAGTGTTTCAACGTGGCGTATTCTGTCACGTTCTTTGTCGGCGCGTGTAAACTCATGCTTTTTGATTATGTTTTCTATATAATCGTTTGCCGAAACACACGCGACGATGCCGGTTTGAGGCTTTCCGTTTCTGATAAGCCTGTAAACATACAGGCGGGGAGATTCATCTTGAATTAAAATTTTATTTTCGATAAGTTTGTTGAGATTATCTTTTGCTTTTGCGTAAACGACATCATCATATACATTTATTCCTGCCGGAAGGTCAATTTCCGCTTTATCGGTGTGCAGGAACGAGTATTCGTTCCCCTGAACCATTTCCCGTGCCTCGTCGGCATTCATTACATCATACGGAAGTGCGGCAACTTTTGACGCCAGTTCCGGAACAGGACGTAATGCTCTGAAAGGGTAAATCTTCGGCATATACTACACCGCTTTCTTAAATAATTTGTATTCGCCAAAAACAGTTAATGCTACAATCACAAACACAATAGCTTCTACAATCCAAATGTTTGAGATAATACCCATTTGCGCCAAGATTGCAGGTAAGTCGGCAACGGCGTGAATAACAATCGCGAGCGGATAAAACAAAATTTTCTTTTCGGAAACGCTTTTCCATACAAGGACAGAAAGGCTTATCTGAAGAATGATTGCCATAATTCTTTCGACACCGGCAACAAGAAAAAGTGTCGGCGGCGTTGATTTAAGCGCGATTACTGTTTCAAGAGGCAATGAACTCACAATCTCCGTTACGCCTGAATTTATTGCGGCAATAATAGCAAGATTTGAAAACATTGCTGTTCCTACTAACAGTATTGATTCAATGCCTCCGTGTCCGATGCCGTAAGAAAGAGCTGTACCGAAACCGTCATAGCTTTTCTTCATAAGGTTAAAGCTTAAAAAACGAGCTGTTTCTTCAAAAATTCCTGCCGCAAAAATACAGTACAAAACAAAAAGCACAGGATATTTCGACATTAACGCAATTGTACCGTCTGACTGCGGCTGCAAGACAATTGAGTGGAGCAACTGCTCAAGCAACAATGCAAATATGATAAATACAACGGCACCGACAATCACAGGAACAACTTTTAAATTAAAGGATTTTCTCAGGACAAAAAACAAAATTACAGGAACAGATACTGAAATAAACAGAGAAATACATACACAAACAACTGTTGCATTTGAAACTGGCATTTGAGTTCCTCCGGCTATAAAATTCTTACTTTGAGAACCCCTTCAATTGCCAAACATTTTTCAGTTATTTCAGTTTCGTTTATTTCTTTTGAGTCAACATCAATAAGTGCATAAGCATAATCGCCTTTGCTTGCAGACAGCATATCGGTGATATTTAACTTTCTTTCGGCGAGTGCGGTTGTTATAGGTCCGATTATGTTTGACGTGTTTCTGTGAACAATACAAATACGTTTTCCGTCTGCCAATGGAATATCACAGTTCGGAAAGTTGACGCTGTTTTTAATTACACCTGTTTCCAAATAATTTTTTAATTCCTCGGATGCCATAAGAGCGCAGTTTTCTTCCGCTTCGGGAGTTGACGCGGCAAGATGAGGTATTGTTATAATTTTAGGATTGCCGAGAAGTTCTTCTGTCGGGAAGTCCGTAACATATGTTGAAACTGTACCGTCGTCAAGAGCTTTTTTCAGAGCGGCGTTATCAACGATTTCACCTCTTGCGAAATTTATCAGTTTAACGCCTTTTTTAACTTTTTCAAGCACACTTTCGTTGATTGTGTGCTTTGTTTTTTCGTTATACGGAATATGAAGCGAAATATAGTCGCATTGTCCGTAAATTTCATTGATATCTTTTGTTCGCCTGACACTTCTTGAAATTGCCCAAGCAGCCTCAACAGACATAAACGGGTCAACCCCGATAACTTCCATACCAAGCGCAACGCACGCGTTTGCAACAAGAACACCTATTGCGCCAAGTCCGATTATGCCGATTTTTTTGCCGTAAAGTTCCGGACCGACAAAATCGCCTTTTCCTTTTTCGACAAGTTTGGCAACATCGCCCGTAAGTGACTGTGCCCAGTTTATACCTTGATAAATTTTACGGTTTGAAAGTAAAAGTCCGGCAATAACCATTTCACGGACTGCGGTTGCATTTGCACCGGGAGTATTGAATACAACTATGCCTTCTTCCGAACATTTTTGAATAGGAATATTGTTTATTCCCGCGCCGGCACGCGCAACTGCTTTTAATGTCGGCGGGAGAGGGTAGTCGTGCATAGCAAAACTTCTTAAAATTATGCCGTCAGGGTTTTGCTCCTCGGATGAAATCGAGAAATTTGCATTTTTTATAGGTTCAAGTCCGGAATCGGAAATTTTATTTAGTGTCAGAATTTTGAACAATTTGATTCGCTCCTTAATTATTGTCTTTCTCAAATTTTTTCATAAAGCTTATTAAAGCTTGTACGCCTTCGACAGGCATTGCATTATATATACTTGCTCTCATACCGCCGACAGAACGATGCCCTTTTAGGTTTACAAGTCCTGCTTTTTCGGCTTCTTTAACGAATTTTGAATCAAGGTCGTTATTGCCTGTAATAAACGGCACGTTCATAAGAGAACGGTCTGCTTTTGCAACAGTTGCTTTGAACAGCTTTGATTCGTCAAGATAATCATACAAGGATTTTGCTTTTTCCTCGTTAATTTTCTGGATTGCGGGAAGACCGCCAAGTTCTTTTAACCATTCAAAAACAAGTCCGGCAATATAAATTCCGTAAGTCGGAGGCGTATTGAACATTGAGTCATTGTCGGCGTGAGTTTTGTAATCAAGCATTGTCGGAGTTCCGGCGGGTGCACCGCCAAGAAGGTCTTCACGGATTATTACAAGGCAAACACCGGCAGGACCGATATTTTTTTGCGCTCCGGCATAAATTATTCCGTATTTTGAAACATCGTAAACTTCCGATAAAATACAGGACGACATATCAGTCACAATCGGGATTCCGTTTGTTTCCGGCAAAGAAGTGAAACGTGTTCCGTAAATTGTATTGTTTGTTGTTATATGAAAATAGTCGGCGTCTTTTGAGAATTTTGAAGGGTCAAGTGCGGGAATATGATTAAAAGTTTCGTTTTCACTTGTTGCGACAACATTTACTTCGCCAAGTTTTTTTGCTTCTTTAATTGCTTTTTTTGACCATTCTCCGGTATTTACATAATCGGCTTTTTTGTTTTTCATTAGATTTATCGGTACCATTGAAAACTGGAGCGACGCGCCGCCTTGTAAAAACAAAACCTTGTAATTTTTAGGTATATTCATAAGCTCGGTGACATCGGCGACGGCTTTTTCATAGATTTCAAGAAAAGCCTTTGAACGGTGGCTCATTTCCATTACGGACATTCCCGCAGTTTTATAATCCACGAGTTCAGATTTTGCCTTTTCGAGTACGGGCAGCGGCAATGCTGCAGGACCAGCCGAAAAGTTATAGACACGCGACATACTTTCTTACCTCCAAAGTTTAATTTT
>JAISHX010000122.1 GCA_031262335.1 Clostridiales bacterium | reverse complement strand
AATTTTGCGGATAATCATGACCAAAACAGGCTCAGCAGCCTTTTAACAAAAACCGAATATTTGTATACAGAATATCTTATGTTATTTACATTGCCGGGTGTTCCGTCTGTTTATTACGGAAGCGAATGGGGTATAAAAGGGGAAAAAACTGCCGCTTCCGATGCCGATGTGCGTCCTTATATTGACATAGAACACATCCAGCCGGAAGAACCCGCTCTTGAAGAACATATTAAAAAATTGAACCATATTCGCAACAATAATGAAGTTTTGTGCCATGGCAGTTACAGACAAGTATATATTCAATACCAGAAACCTCTTATTTACGAAAGAAATTATAACGGCAAAAACGCTGTTATTGCCGTAAATATCCGTGACGAGGAAGATACGGTTGATATTCGTCAATTTGGACGCGATTTTTACGACGTGCTTAATGATGAACATATTTCGGCAGGGAGCTTGCAAAGTCTGCAAATTCCACCGCATTGGGGGAGAATTTTATTATAAGAATGATGACAACTAATGAGATTATTGACGATGAACTTCTTGATTTTGATATTTCCGAGCAAACCGACGTAAATAAAATCTACGCAAAAATAGTTAAAATTTCTAAAAAGGCTACACATATTCTTGTGTTTAACGAAAATGGCGAGCTTGCATACAAATATGACAGCCGTGACCTTATTGACGTTTCACACGGGATTATTTCTGTGCCGGAAACAGCGGCGGTTTATTCTCTTGTGCCGGCAATTTTTACAGACGGCTGTTATGCGTACGACAAACGAGCCGCAAAAAAAACTTGTGTCGGAGAGCGTATTGAAGTAAAATATACAGTGAGCCGTGTGCCTGTAAAGAAACGTTCCGAATGTGAGCGTGTAACCGTAAGTTTTGAAAGTACGGCGACTGTTCCGTTTGATAGTTTAATCTACAAAGTGGGCGCGGCAAACGGAGTAAAATATCCGATAAATAATATGGCAGTTAAAAACAACAGCTTCGTTTTGTTTTTGCCCAAAGATAGTTCCTTTGCTGTTGAAGCGGCAAGCGGAACAAGTATAACGGCAATTAAGGTTGGGGGAGTGTTAAGATGAATTTGTTCGGTTTTGGGAAAAAAGCGCAGCAGAAAAAAGACCGAACCTATTATAAAATAACTTGCATGAATCTTGGTTGTATGGAAAAATTTGAACATCATCAGTGCCTTTTCAGACTTAATCCGCCAACCGAAGTTGAAGAATACCGCCGTGAGTTGATTTCGGCGGCTATTCCTTCCAAAAGCGGAGCGTTTTCTGTTTCGGATGATGATGAAAGAAAAGAGGAAAAGGCAGACACAGGAGAACTTGCCGAAATGACCGAATATTATTACGGTAATCCGGCAATGCGTGAGAATAGTAAATATATTTATGGCGGCGGCGATAAACCAAATTACATAAAAATATCGGCGGCGCAGGATTCAAAACCGGCGGCAGGACCGTTTCCACGGCGGGCATATAAAATTTTTTTTGAAAATAATCCTCAAACAAAGTACGTTACAAGTATTGTTGATGAATACGGAAACGAAACAAAAACACCTGTTTGTCCGTACTGCAAAACCCCCGTATTTACACGCGCCGCCATTTATGAAACAAAAATATTGCCTGTCATTGGGGTTTCAAAATCAGGAAAAACTGTTTTATTCTCACAAGGTTTAAAACCCTTTATAAAAAATTCCGTAAGTAAGATGATTTCGGGCGGCTTTTTTGTCGAAGATACTGAAATGCAAGATTATTTGCGGGAAATAACAGAGTCACTCAGAGGAAAAGGCGAAATAGGCTCAACAGTAGGTGTGACAAGACTGCTGTGGAAAATTGAAAGCACGGAAGGAAAAAAAACAGCTTTATATACGTTCGATTTGCCGGGAGAGTATATTGCGAACAGCGAAAATGAAACTTACCGTCAGTTTCGCGAGAATGAGATTTCCAAATTGCTTGCAAACGCAGACGGTTTGATTATCGTTTTCTGTCCGGAGCAAATTGAGTATGTTTCAAGGTCAACTCTTGCCGGAAAAGAATTGGATATGCGGACGCTGCACGATATGATTCGCCTTCTTGCCGAAGAGGCGGATACAAGCAGCGTTCTGAAAACAAAGAATATTCCGATAGCCGTTATTATGACAAAGCTGGACTTCTTCAAACTTTCCGGAGAAACGGGAGTACCGGGAGTTAATAAATATATTGATTCTTCACGTCTGCCGCCGGAGGCGCAGGCACTTATTGATGATTTGCTTATGCGTGAGGAAGTTTTGCCCGATTTGGAGCAAAGGCGTGTCAAAATCGGAGAAATTGACAGACTCGGACAAAAAACGGCGAGTTTTATGTCTGCCGTTGCCGCAAATGAGATGAATATGATTAAAGGCAGTTTTGCGGGCGATAAATATCTTGTCGGGAGTTTTGCGGCATCTTTTCAGGGTTATGATTCAACGTCAAAAAGCCGTGAAAGTCCTGTCAGACCAAATGAGCCGTTTTATTGGCTTTTCGCGCAGATGGGCATTTACGAAAAACAAACTATGGAAAAACTTACAAAAAGCAAGGGGAGGCGGTAACATGTCAATAGAGCAGGCATATTTTACTCGTGCAAAGCGTGCAAAATTTACCGGTCAGGCGGGATACGACGTATCGGACGCTTCAAGAGGAATAAATAAAAAAGTTTCAGAGGCTTATATACGTCCGCTTGGTGAGTCAATAGTATTTGGAGGCAATTCTCAGGCAGACTGGGCATATTGTGTAACACCTTCACGCCAAAGCCGCCGCATAGCGGTATCAAGGGCTTTTCCGGCGAGTGACGGTGAACGTACATGTCAGTTTGTTCACACATATTTGCTTGATGAAGATTCTGTAAAGCAATTTTTCCGCCGTGACGGGCGTGATACA
>JAISHX010000126.1 GCA_031262335.1 Clostridiales bacterium | reverse complement strand
GATTATCCCTCAATGGTTAGGGAAATAACAAAAAATAAAAATGTCAAAACAATTATTTTAACGTATGTTAATTATAGAGCAAAATCTGTTCCGCCAAATGAACTTGCGTTGTATTGTCCCACAGACATGCGTGTTTTACTGACTGACTCTTGCGGGGAAGCTCTTTATACAGCCAAAAGAGAATCTGAAATCTATAATAATCCGGTAATTGTATGCTGCGGCTCTCTTTATCTTGTAGGTGATATGAAATTGTACTTGGCAAATACAGATGTTGCTGATTAGAATGCTTTTGATAATAAAACTTTAGTCATTTACAGCGAAGTTTGCAAGTGAAAGGAGGAATTTCTTGCTTTCTTTTGAAGATGAAATATCAAAATTCAAACCGGTTTTGGAAACAGAACAAATAGAGCGGGTTGTCGGCGGCGGCGAAATTCAGGATTTGGCTGACGCAATAAGAATCCTCGCCCGTAATATATCAGGCAATGCGTCATCGGCAGAGTAAGGGGAGATATGGTGACTTGTCAAAATTGTAACTTTAAATATGAATCTAACCGAATAATTTGTCCGCATTGTGGAAATGACGTAAAAGTGACCGAAAAAATAGTCCTCATTTCTTATATGCTCTATGAAAAAGGGCTTGAACAAGCAAAAAACAAGCATTTAACTTCTGCGATAGAAACCCTTACACGCAGTGTTGATTACAACAAAAATAATGTGGAGGCACGCAATTTACTGGGATTATGTTACTTTCAAATAGGTTTGTTTGCCGATGCCCTTAAACATTGGATTATAAGCGTTGCTGCAAAACATGACAAAAATCCGGCAAATGATTATCTTCAGAGTTTTCAGCTCGACTCGCGTCTTATGGAACGATATTCAGATTCTCTTGCAATGTATAATGCCGCTCTTACACAGGTACGGCAGCGCAACGACGACCTTGCAACGATTCAGCTCAAAAAGGTAATCGAATATAACCCTAATTTTACGGAAGCGATGAATCTGTTGTCGCTTTGCTACATTGTTTCAAAGCAAGAATCTAAAGCAGTTTCACTTGTTACAAGGGTATTGGATATAGACGCGTCAAGTCCTGCCGCTCTTAGGTACAGTAAAATTGTTTTGCACACAAAAGATTTTTTAAAACAATCAGCACCTCAACCGGCACCGAAACAACTTGCCCGTCCTGCCGAAATACTGTCAAAACGCTCATCGGCACCGTTTTTTTCGGCATCAGCGGTATTAAGTCTTGTTATCGGCGCGGCAATCGCAGCATTATTATTTATATTTGTTTTTAATCCTCCGCAAATAGAGGAAAAAAACCAAACTATTGCAGAGTACGAATCAAATATTCAGTCCGAAAAGGAAAAACATAAAGAAGAACTCAAGCAAAAAGAATCTGAGATACAAGCCGCAAATACCGAAGCAGAAGAATGGAAACAAAAGTACGAAGAATCTACTGCCGAAACAGAGCTTGCAGGGCGTATTACTCAAGCCGAATTAGCATCCGTATATTATTCGGCGGGAAGATTAACAGACGCTCTTTCGGTAATAGACAGTACAGATACAACAGGTTTTTCAAATGAATTGATTGAAGAGCTTAATACGATAAAAACACAGGTATATAAACAGCTTGGCGTTTCTGAATATAACGCCGGAAGGAGTCACTATAACAGCGGACGGTATACCGAAGCTGTTCAGGCTTTTGAAGCTGCACTCCGGTATGTTTTGCCGGATTCCGACTATACCGGCGATGCGTATTATTACTTGGGACGAATTGCCGAAATGAACGGTGATGCCCAAGCGGCAAGTTCATATTATAAACTTACGGTTGACAATTATCCCAATGCGCTTAATTATAATTCGGCGGTAAACAGGTATAACCGGCTTCAGTAGAATTTTAAAGGGGATAAAACTATGGATTTAAGCCTTTTTAAACAAACAAAGAACGCCTCCTATTTCATATGGGAAATAACCCGAAGCGAAAAAGCTTTGGGAGTATGGACATGTGCCGAGGACATATCGGTGTTCTTTGCACAGTCCGGTCTTTTGAAACCGTCTGACGTTGAAGAAATACTAAGACGCGGCAAAAATGATTTTTCCTACATTCATCTGATAAGGCACGTTGCATACAGGCTTTATGTCCATACAGGGGAGTCCAAGACTCCAAAAAACTGGTACGATGCGGAGAGGCTTGTATGTAGCAAAGAATGGATTGAGTCAACAACCGCAATGGCAACGCTCTGTAGTGCTGCTATGGAACGCAGTGACAAACACTTGTCAGAGGAAAACCTTATTATAAATTATTACAAAAACATTCAATTGTAAAAAGACAAATCAATTCGTCTTGCGTATATGTTTTCAGTAATGACAAAATTATAGGAGGGTTAAAAATGTCCGATGGTAATAGAGCAACTTTTGGGCTTCAAGAAAATGTCGCTTGCGGTTTAACGTATTTATTGGGCTGGGTTAGCGGTTTAATTTTTCTATTGGCAGAGAAAGATAACAAGAAAGTCAGATTTAATGCACTTCAGTCTGTTATATGGTTTGCATTTATGAGTGTTGTAACCTATATTTGCGGTGTTGTACCGTTTTTAGGTGGTCTTTTGGAAGGGGCAGGCGGTGTTATAGTATGCTTGAGCTGGTGCATACTCGTGTTTTACGGTTTTACAGGCAGAGAATTAAGGATTCCTGTTATCGGTGATGCTGTCGCCAAGGTTGTATACAAATAAATTTCTTCTGTAAGCTCACTATACAAATAAAAAAGGACGAATGCCAATCGTCCTTTTTTTATTTGTACTGGCAATTTTTCTGTCTTTGTTTCGTATAATAAATTATGTAAAACGCCTCCCTGAAAGTATTACATATCCGCAAAAAAAGGGAGGGCGGCTTTTATGCGAGATAAGTTTTCAAGCGGAATGTTTCCTAAACCACTTTCAAGAGAAGAAGAAATAAAATATATAAGATTATACAAAGAAGGAACAGAATCAGAAAAAAAAATCGCGAAAGATGTTCTTGTTGAAAGAAATTTACGTCTTGTAGCTCATATAGCGAAAAAATACAACTCAAAAGAAAACGAAGACCTTATCTCAATAGGTTCTATCGGTTTGATGAAAGCGGTACACTCTTTTGACCCTGAAAAGGCGGCAAAATTCTCAACGTACGCATCACGCTGCATAGAAAATGAAATACTGATGCACCTTCGTTCTGCCGGAAAAACAAAAGGAGAAATATCGCTTTATGACCCGATTGGCAAAGATAAAGAAGGCAATGAAATTACACATGAGGACAGAATGTTCTCGGAAGAAAGTTCGGTAGAAGAACAAGTTGAGCTTATTCTTCAGACCGAGAAACTTAAAAAGGTATTCTTTGAGGTTCTGGACGAAAGGGAGCAACAAATTATTGCAATGCGTTTCGGACTTACTTCCGCAGAAGAACTAACCCAACGTGAAGTTGCCGAAGTGCTTAATATTTCACGGAGCTATGTTTCAAGAATTGAAAAAAAAGCACTTAAAAAAATAGCAACGGAATTTAAAAAATAGTCGCGCCAAAGGCGCGTTACATATATAACTATTACAGCAAAGCTGCTAAGCGGCTTTTTTATTTTGCGCATGTTGACAATTACACGTTTGTATGAGATAATTATTCTTATATTTTCAGACTTTTCATAAGTTTTGTCGTTTCATTAAATAGGAGGGGTAAATATGTTGTGGAATAAAAGACTTGAAACAGGTATTGAGCAGATTGACGAGCAACACAAAGAACTTTTTAGAAGAATTGACGCTCTTAATGATGTAAGTAATAAAAATCGTATTCCCGAAACGCTTGCCTTTTTGCAAGAATATGTTATTAAGCATTTCACCGATGAACAATTACTTCATAAATCTGTCGGTTATACAAAGGCAAGCACTCATGCCGGATACCACGATGCTTTTATAAGGACACTAAA